>DASUTP010000134.1:0-16549 GCA_036374515.1 Chryseolinea sp.
TAAAGCGGAATTCAATTTGGTGATCGGATTAGATTGAACGGCGAAGAGGCTTAGGTCAAGAGACTCCAGAGGAAGGGTTTGCAATAGGCGATAGTCGACGCGAAAACGGTAGAAAATGCAAGCTTTTCAACGCCATTCAAAACGTCTTTGACAAGCTTGTCGGAAGTGAAAAGCTTCTTCAATCCAGTTTCGGAAAGATCAATAGATGGAAATTGTTGCTTGATCTGATCAAGGAATACTCTGCCTTTTTCCGGCTGATCCAATTGCGCATAAGCGGCTGCCTTGATGAGCGGAATCCATGCAACATTCATATTCACACGTTCAGCCCAGAAAATCGCATCTGCATAAAATGTCCGGTGGTACGAGTAGAAACTATAACTTAAAATCTGCCACCAGGGGAGGTGAGAGTTCAGTTTAACTACTTTATCCAAAATTTTTACGCCATTCTCAAAATCACCGGCAAAAATCAGCATGGCGCCCATCGCACCCCTGTAGTCAATTGACTTGGGATTTACCTCTAACCCCTGCTCTAAGGCATGGATACATTCGTCGTTTCTCTGGTTAAGGAGAAAATGAATCGCGAGCGCGAGATACCCCTGCTCGCAGTAAGGATTAATTTCAATGGCTGTCTGAGCGTACGCTGCAGCCAGGTCGGTGCGCTTGGTATCGGAGGGTTGTAACAACAATGTTTCGCCCGAAATTATTTCGCTCAGATAGGCAAAGGCCACGGCATTGTCCGGTTCTCTTTTTATCACCTCTTCGTAATATTTCTTTGCCTTTGTAATCGTAGGTTTGTCGAACTTATGAGCATACTGCCGGTACCAGTAAATAAAAGGTTGGCCGTTGGGTGACTCCCGTGAAGACACCTGTTTTTTCTCGATTTCATAACGTACAATGATGCCATTCATTCCGGCAACGTCAGCCAGGATCTTATCGACGACCTCAACCTGGAACTCGCCAAACTTTTCATTGAATTCTTTGTGCTCGAATGTATGGGCCCACAGTTGGTCACCGGTAGCCACAACGTTAAGCTGTGCATACAGGCGCATTGCGCCTTCAAGTAGATGTACACTGCCTGTAAGTATATAGTCAGCCCCCAGGGCAATGCCCATGGTCCGGATATCAGCGGACTTTGAGGCGATCTGTCCTGCTGAATAATACGATACGACTTTAAAGTTCTGAAATTGGGTCAGTTCGGTGCTTATATATTCGCCAATGCCTTGCGCGAAATATTTTAGCATTTCACCGTGTCCGATTTTCTTAAATGGCAATACAGCAATGGACGATTTGTGATTTGATGTAATTTTTGGCGACCGGTCGTCCGATTCATCCTTGGACGTGGTGTTTAAGGGAACGGGCATTTCCGATAACATCTCTTCGTTGGCGGTCGTAATCAAAGCCTCACGCAATTCAAAACTGGGCACATAGCTACCCTTTGGGATAACGATGATAATCTGATCACTCGATCCTTCTTCGTAATAATATTCCTTCAGCGCCCGTCTAAGCCTGCCTGCATGTATTCTTACGATGGAGTCTAACTGTGGATTAAAATCGGATTCCTTTTTTAAGGCATGAACACCTATAGTGTATTCCTTTAATTCGTCGCCCCTGCCACTCAGCGTCTCACGAACAATGAAATTGAGAAACTCTGACAGCACCGTTGACTTAGATAACTGCGACGAGTCTAGCACCCGCACCAACTGCGTAAGTATTTCTTGGCTAGTAAAATTTTGCATACCGGCTTCTTTTACCGTAAATAACCGTTAACAACTTCTTCAATTCTCTTCGACCATCTACCTTCGACTCAGTAAAATTTAACCCATTAATCTGCGAATTAAGGTACGCAAAAAATAGGTTTTTGCTTTTAATTGATTATAAAAAACAAACGGGTCTATTTAACTGACCTGTAGAACTGAAAACAACCGAGACAGCTATGATACATGGGAAGCTAATTGCAAACGGTTGGATTAAAAAATTTAATTCTGGTATGGGTATTAAGTTTACATCATTTGCCCACTTCGTATCCCCTCTTTTGTAAAGTCAATTATTATAAATCCTAAGGCCATGAAAAAGCTAATTCTAATCGTCCTTGTTGTCGGTGGATTCAGCGGTACGGCGCAAGACAAAGAGTTATTTACCATTGCTGCTAAACCAATTTCGCCGCAGGCGGTTCCGTCAGATGTGCTGGAATCAATTAAGCAAGATTTTCCAGGTAATGAAGTCGTTGAATATTACTTGCTCACAGCAGATAAAGTTAATCCTGAATGGGCAGTTGTAATGGAAGATAACCTTGAGCCTACTATTCGTTTCGAGTTTGAAGTTTCTAGTTTGAAGTTGGAATAACCATGTTACTTCGCATAACCCGAAACTTTAAATTCGAAACTAATCCGTTTAACCGTTAATAACCTGTTATTTTTGGAAGGCGCGTAGTATTCCGGTTATCATTGACGATCAGTAACTAAACACCATTTTACAAGCAACCTATGCCTATTCCACGAGAGTTGAATAATGGACAATTTGCGGAATACATGGACGCAATAAGAGTTTTGTATTTGGCAGATGAGGATTTTAAATCGCTCTGCGACGATTACTGTACTGTTAGAACAAGCATCGAACAATTCAAAGGCACGTCGGTGCGGGACCTGGAGCGGGCATCGGAATACGAAGATCTGTCGGTCGAGTTGGCGAAGGAAATTTTGTATTATGTTAGGAATCCGAGGTAGCGGCACCGTTGTTCGATTGCATGATTAACATGTTGATGGTGCAGGGCTTTGATGCTAAAACTCGACTCACAATAAAAGTTGGCAAATTAGAAGCGAAATAGGTACTTTCGGAAAGCGAACACAATTCCTACTCAACCTTAACTATCGTTTCCCAGGATTTAGGAGACGCTGACGTAACAATGGCTAACAATCTTTTATTAATTTTAAATTTTATGAAAACTAAACTACTCTTTGTTCTCGCAATCGGTCTCGTAGCATGCAGCTCCATAACGACTAGCTACGATTATGACAAGACGGTGGATTTTACAAAGTATAAGACCTACAATTTTACCCCGGAAGCCTTGAAGCTCGGTGTTCAAGAATTGAACCGCGAAAGACTAATAGCTGCTATAGACCGGGAAATGACTTCCCGTGGATTTACAAAAGCTGACAACCCGGATGCCTTGATCGATCTGCTCGGCAAGATGGAGGAAAAACGGACGGCCACAGCTACCACCTCCGGCGGCGGAATGTATGGATACGGGCGATATGGCTACGGCGGTGGGTTTAGCACAACACAGGTTAACTACAACGACTATACGGAAGGAACGCTGTTTATTAATTTCATTGATCGTGCTTCTGAAAAAATTGTATGGCAAGGCCGCGGGACAAAAACGCTTAGCGAAACCGCAACGCCCGAAAAAAGAGAAAGAAATATAAACGAGGGCGTTTCGATGATCTATCAAAAGTTTCCGGTCAAACCGACGAAATAATCTCGCTCGATTTTTATTTCAAGCGAGTATGCCGAATCTCAAGGAGGATCAATTCCGTGCAGATCCGGCGCCGGGACATTAATTCAATCCCTGCGCCGTTCATGTATCCCGGCGTAACCGGTTGGAGAGGAAAGACAAAGTCTGGTTATCACGCATTACTCATACGTGCGCGTGAGAAACGGTGAAATGCCGGCCACGGATTGGACTGATGCCTTCAAGTGCTGACTATAGTACTCTGGACAATTATTGCCTTACGGCGACTTTGCAGCCGGTTATACGAAACGCCGTGCGCACATGGGTAGAGTTATTTGGCGATGGTGTACGATGATGTTGAAAATTCAATTCCAACTGCGACCTTGGTGGCTGTAAATTAATAGCAAACCGGTGAAAAATATTTATATTCTGGCAATCCTCGTCCTATGCTTTCTGCAGACATATGGCCAGGAATTACCGCTTGATCAGGCGAGCGATCCAGTGAGCATGGCCACGCGGTTGACCGCCGATCTGGAATCCTACAGCTTTGAAAACGGGTCGATATTTTATTCTATACGACCAGGTTTTTATTACGGCCTTCGGAACAATAAGCATCTGATGGGGATGTCGATTCCATTTATGCATAACGTCTTTGAAGGCAATTACGCAGGGTTCGAGAATACCACAGGTTTCGGAGACCTGAAGATTTCCTACTTGTTTGTCCCGTATCAAAAGGAGGGCGTAATCGGCATTGAACGTGCAACCTTTTCATTTGACGTAACGGCGCCTACAGGAGAATACCTCCTGGGGCGAGGGGCTGGTGCCTGGCTGTACAAACCTGGTATAATTGTAAAATGGAGAATAGCAGAATCCATTGCCTTTTATCCGGAGGTGCGGTTTCAATTTTCGGGGGAAGAGGCCAACAGTGGCGGCGGTAGTGACGGGGCACCCGACGCCGAGGATCCCGAAAAGGACGATGAGGTACAAAATCTTTCACTCTCTTTTCCCGCGACCGTGAACATAGAAAGCTGGAATGGATGGTTTTCTCTAAATGCTCTTTATACGAGGTCGTTTACCGAGAAAACAGATTTCCTTTTTCTGCGAATGGATCTAGGCAAAGTTATCGGAAGGAAATCTTGTACATCACTAAGGATTACAAAGTTCATCGCCGGCCAGCCGCGACTTGACCTGGTAATCCAGGCAAATTTCACTTTTTTTATGCGATGACCTGGTGCACGCAGGCTGCATTAACCGCTATTTCGTATTGTGCTTAATGGGCAACTTTGTGAAAATTTTTTTCACGGCAGTTTTCACAACCTTTTCGATATCATCCGAAGCCGTTAACGGTTTTGTCGCTCCACCACTCCAAATCCGCTTACCGGTTTTTGTATCATACATGTTAAAATACAGCAAGCCTTCATCGTAAGTCGAAGGCATGATCTCACCACCCCTGACTGGAACCTGGTCGCCAACATAATAATATCCATAAGCTCCCACGTATCCAACGTCTACGCTGGCCGGGGCCGCCCTTGCATATTTTACTTTTTCCTCGATCTTGGTTTCAAACATGAAAAGAGCGTCGGGCTTATTGACATCAACTTGCAATCCTTTTTTCTTTAATTCTGCGTCGGCCGATTGGACAATAAGGTGTCCGTAAACCTTATCCTTTCGTTCTGCATTTAAAACGGAGTCGCCAGGAGCTATCCAGGCGTACGATTTGTAAGGTTTGAGGTCGATCTTAGGATCATTGTCTGAATATGTTTGTAATTGGCCCGAACACGAAAACATGCCAAGGCCGAGTGTCAAAAGGCAAAATCTCAGAATTAAATTCATAAAGTATGATTACTGTTTATGGTAGTAGGTATAACAATCTTATGGGTTCAAGATACATAAAAACAGGAGTGAACCTTGTAATCCTCGTGTCATAAATCTTCGACATTCTTTGTCGGTCAATCTAAATATGATGTTGTAAATTTCATTAACTTTCACTACGCAGTCAGACCCTAAATCACCAAAGCAATGAACAGGCAGATCAATTTGATTATTTGTTTAGGATTGTTACTACCTCCTATGCTATACGCACAGCTGCCGTCGAATAGAATCAGACCCGCTGAAGTTTATCAGCCGGGCGACACAATTCGTTCCCCCCGATTGGGTGTTCAATCGAAACTGCCTGAAGGATGGTCAGGTGTTTTACCGCGTGATACCGAAGTCTTTTTGATCATGCCACAGGATAATACCATTGGTGAAATTTACGTGATGGTGAATGAAAAGACTGATTTAAAGTCACAAGCGGCCCGGTGGCAACAAGGCGTTGCATTGGGTGATGGCATCGTGTTGAAGCCGGAAGGAGGCATCACACAGCGGAGCGCGGATGTCATCGCTGCTGTCGGGTCGGTGGCCGGCGCGAACGTTAACAACAGCCAATTGAAAGTTTACGTAGAAGCAAAATGCAGTCCCTACGGATTTTGCATAGCCTTCCTCTCCACCGCGGATGCGCTGAACGCCGACAAAGTCAAAAAAGCGGTCCAAACCATTGTTGATAATACGGTGTTTCAAGCGCCTTCAAATGAGTCGCCCTTTAAAAATTTTGACTGGAAGAAATTCTTATCCGGTAAGATCATCTTGGCCATGGGCTACGATCAAAGCAGCAAGCGGATCGATGAAGTAGATCTGTGCGGGGATGGTACTTTTAAGTCGAGAATTACCCGTACGGGAATTTTTAAAGATCAGGCCAAGGGATATACTGGAAAAAAGGAAGGTAAATGGGATGTTAAAAGCAATGGCGAAAAGGCAACCATAACGCTGACATTTAATAAACTGCCACCAGTGGACGTAGAACTCGTGGCAAAAGATGAAGAAATTTATATTAACGGCACCCGTCACTTTGCTGGTGAAAGTCAGCAATGCAAGTGATGAAAAGAAGGGCGGTCGAACAACACTTTTTGCCCATCACTTGATCATCTTCGTTTTATGGTAATAGGACGAGCCTACCGCGTGCAAATTTTATTGGTTGCTTGTCTTATACTGTTTACTTTTATTGCCCCTCCGGCAGCAGCCCAACTTAAGGATACCCTTTATTTTTATAATTCGTCGATCCTGGTAGGCGAACTATTGAACATTCGACTTGGCCGCGCAGAGTTCGACGCTGATGGGGTAGGGGTTGTGAAGATAAAAAATAAGGAAATCAAAAGCATACGTGCGATTCTTAACGAATTTAGGATTGAGACGACAGAGGGCGAGCAACTTCAGGGCTATCTGCGAAGTACGAGGAAGGACGGCAGGGTGATAATTCATTCGCTGCTGGAAAGCAAGGAAATCGATGTTTCCAGTATTACTTCGCTGACGAAATACGGGCGGACTTGGAAGAGTGGCCTTAGCGGTAATCTGAGTGCCGGTTATACCTACACAAAATCCAGCGAGATTGGGCGTCTTAACTTTGATGGGTCCATTAAGTATAATTCCCCACGCTCGGAGATTAAATTGCAAGCCTCCACCATAATTACTTCGGATAGCATAGAGGTAAAGCGCGAACGCGATGATGTCGGCTTAGGCTATAATTACACGATGAAAAATTTATGGGCCACCGGCGGTGGGCTCAAATATCAGCGCAACCTGGAGCTGGGATTGGACCGACGTTATCAGGAAGGTCTGGCCATCGGGCGCAAGCTATTGGTCCGCAGGACTCAGCAGGCGGTGGTGCTCACAGGTATCGCCTTTAATCAGGAGCTAAACCTTGAAGGCGTCTCCAGCAAGAACACGGAAATTGTCCTTCAGGGTAATTATGAATTGTTTTCGTTTGAGGAGCCTAATCTTATCATTTCAATAGCGCAGATCGGATACTTTAGCGTAACCGACAAAGGACGTGTTCGCTATGACGGCAACACAACACTAAACTGGGAATTGATTTCAGACTTCTACCTGAATCTCCAGTTTTATCACAATTATGACAGAAAATCTCCTAAGACCGGCGAGCCAAACATCGACTATGGATTTGTTATCGGCATCAGTTATAAGTTTGACGGGAACTGACATATTCACGAAGTGACCAGTAAGCGTAACCTGATCGACAAAAGATGCGCAGCCAAACTATCTTCGGACAGGCCTTGGCTAGTTTGTGCTTTGTAGTGGCTGGGCGAACATAGCAGCAAACGTTGGTCTCGTTTCAACATGGGTAGTATGTTCGCCATTTTTAGTTTTAAGTTGATGCAGATTTTGATATTCATGTTTAATTTAGCAGGAATTGTCAGCGAAAATTATGAGTGACCATTCCGGCCAAGTCAACGAGGGGCGTAGAGCAACTGGGAAATGCTCACGCGGTAGCTGGCTTTTAATTTTGATTGCTTTCTGGCCGTGCTCTTTAAAAGGCCAGTCTTCCAGTACGCAACTGTGGGGCGAATACATGCTCAATTATTCATTCGCTAATTCCTTTAATTTGGAAAATGCATTTGTTTACAGCACGATCCTTGAAAGTCCACGCTGGCAATCCCTGGAATACGCACCGACGCTCGAATATTCATTGGACGCAAATTTTGATTTCTCTTTTGGTCTAACGCTTTCTTATACGAATCAAACTGAAGACTACAATACCTTTGAAGTCCGGCCCGTGCTGGGTTCGAGAATCCATCTTACACCAAATAAGCGAATACTCACGCGCGTGTATGTTAGAATGGAGAATCGCAATATTAAAAACCTGGAGACTGATGAATGGGAAAGCACCTGGAGGCCACGCATCAGGTCGGAGTTTTTGATACCGATAAACAAGAAATCCTATTATGAGGACCAATTGTGGTACGCAATTGCCGATGCCGAATGGTTCTTTGCAACTGACGATGATTTGGACGAACGATTTGCAAATAGATTTCGCGTGCGCTTAGGGATAGGGTACCGCCTGGATTATGGATCGCGTCTTGAATTCATCTATATGCACCAAGAGTCAAAGAATGGCATAACGGACGACGTTTATACGCGTGACAGTATCTTTAGATTCAGGTATAAACACTTTTTAAGAAAACACAAGCCGACAAAAATGTCCGGGACTGGGAATTAGACTTTGTGAGTTTCGTTTAATTCATATTAAATGAATATCGGACACTGAACTGAAGGCGGTTTGCCGTGCCATCCCTTTCGTCAATATCTTCCCGTGTCCCACGCAGATATTCAATTCCTGCGAATGCATTTTCGGCGAAATGCCACAACAAGTTCACGGACATGTAATTGATCCTGGAAATGTCGCCGGGCGGCTGCCCTTCAGTATTGTCGTCTTGACCGTAGTTGAAAACGCCAAGCGACGAAAAGGAATCTGACCAGTAATGAAGATAGCTAACGGTATAGCCCGTTCCCACGAGTGGCTCCAGCCTGCCGTTTTCGTCTAGTCCGGCCGATAGGCCGCCCCGATAACGTGCTACGCCGGGGCCATAAACGACCTGGTATGACAGCTTATCTTTTTTAAGCAAAACAAATTGTCCGGAAACGTTGATGCCATATAGCCATACGTCATCTGCTGAACCTGTGGTCGGCTGGAACCGGAGTTGCCCGCCGAAAGCAGACAGTTGAACGTGTCCCCACGGTTTTGTAATGCGATACCGTGCCGTTAAATCCGGCAACGGACTCTCTAATTTTCCCGGTTGAGCCGGCGCCTGCGCAACCGCGCTCGGTTCTTCGATCGCAAAGGCAAGGTAAGCATCATGGCTCAGAACATGTTTATAGCGGATCAGTGCATGTCTTGCGAAGGCATAGGCACCCGGCTTTTCAAAGTCGAGGGAGGGTGGAATCATGGATTCATCCATAAAATTTGTCCACGTCTGACCGGCCAGCCACTTTCCACCGATTTCCACGTAAGCATGTCGTAATCTGAATGCTCCGCCTGATCCGTAGAAGTCACCTTCAACATATCCCCTTAGTTCCCCGGCTTTGGACGGAGAGCGGAAGTCCAAAAACAACCTGGTTTCTTTCGCATGCAGATGCGTGCTCTCACCTGCAGAACCATCCGTTGGAATCTTTGATACATCAAAAAAGTCCGGACTATTGATCGGATCAAAATCATGGATGAGATCGAATTTTACATATCCGCCGATCTTTAAACGCACGGGCGTTTTTGGAATTTCCATCCAGCCCGGAGGAAGTTCGCCGGAAACTTTGTCTTCCTGCGCGTGCGTTGCTGTTGTGCTAAGTGTTAGAACCAGGAAAATAAAACCAACGATGATGTATCTCATTCCCCCTGAATTTTATCAATTGATACCTTCCGGTCATTCAATGCCTGGACGGGCCGGTTGTTGTTGTTGAGTCGTGAGGCGAACGCCTTAAGCTGGTCTGAACTGGCAGTAAATTTATTTCTCAACACGAGCCACTCAACGTCTTCGGTGCAGGGTGGTGTAGTAAACGAGCCCAGGTAATGATATGCTGACATATTTTCGGGCATGTGAACGTTGAGGTCTAACTTTACATCCGTGAAGTGATTACTTTCACCCGGCAAACTTGGGAGGTGTTCAACAATTTTTTCAAGATTCTTGTTGGCGTTGCCTTCTTCAAAAAGGCAAGCCACCACGCCAAAAGTCCCGTCACTACTTTGATGCACCCAATGCATTTCCATTGGAAGGTGTTTCCCATCTACGGTATGTTCGCTGGGTGTATGGAAATGAAATTGTTTCAGGTTGAATGTTTTACCATTTAATGTAAAGGTACTTCCCTCTTCTACTGTAACCTGGATAGTGTGACCGTTGTCCAGAATATCGTCCACATGTTCATGATGAGCAATTTTTAACGAAGTGGTCTTGAAGTCCATTTTTAAATTAGGTTGTCCTTCGGGCGACGACGTACGCAGATCTATCGGCGACTGGGATTTGCCGCTGCAGGCGGCATAGACAGGCGTAAGTGACGCCCAGGCGGATGGTGATACGTCGCCGGAATATCCCCAGTGTACCGGTCGGGCTGAAGGCTTGGCTTCAGCGGCTGGAGCCGTGGAAACGGAGTCCTGCGTTGACGGAGTGTCTGGCTGCTTGGCATTACATGCCACAAGCATTGAAAGCAATGTTGCCTGAATAAGTTTTGACTTCATATAATCTTGTTTAGGGTGCATGCGCTTTTTTAGTTGATCTTAAAAGTTGAAACCGAGTTTTGCCGGGAGATAAGATGCTCTAATGTTGTACACCAACCTGACCGGTACACGTTTCATAGTCGCTATAGCAAGCCGATATCCGGCGGTAAGTTGAAAATTTGCAAAAATCATAGCCCCTAACTCAACCTTTCGATAACGAGATTGCTTTCACTTTCTGATTGAATTCCATGTTGTTAAAATCTGACGCCATGCCTTAGTCGTCATCGTTACGCTGCTCGTATCAAGCCTTGCCTAAATTTTCACTTTTTCGGATATGATACTTTTGTTACTCCTAATTTTCCGTTAAAAGCAAAGGGAGCCTTGTCATAATAATCGATAGAGACCGGCGATCCAAGATCGCTTCCGAAATCTAAGCAGTCATTTGCCGTAAAACCAAAGGCTGCTGTCACGGGAACTTGGCCCTGCGCCACAACGTTGCCGTTCACCTTTAATGTAACGTTTAACGGAGCGCCTCTCTTCGGGGCCGCAAGTCTCGATTCAATTTCGATGGTGACTTTACCCGTAGGAAGCTTCGTCTTCGCTTTGATCTGTGTGCGACTGATCTCAAACAAATTGTACTCATAGGTCAGGTATCCATCCTTTACATAACAGGCAAGCCCTCCGGAAAATCCACCGAGTGCATAAAGTACTCCAGATGCCTTGGCAGGAACTGTTACTTCCATGTTTATATCATTGTCAAATTTCCCCAACTTAGGCGCCGCGAATTCGGGCATCCTGTTGATGTTGCCGTTAAACGTCCATGAGGTGTAGGGAGTAGCTGGCGCGTCTTCGGGGTGATAAACAATCGACCAAAGGCCTCCACCAATGGGTAAGTTTTTATTTTTGGCTGATTCAACAAGAAACATGTTTTTCATCTCAGCAAGTTTTTCGGGATTAGATGCAGCAAGGTCTTTTGCCTGAGTCCAATCTTGATCGAGGTGATATAATTCCCAAACATCATTTTCAGGATTCCAATCAGCCGCGCCCTGTGGAAGGCCCGGGATCCATGGAGTTCGAAGTCCGAAGGTTCCAGCAAACCAGCCATCATTATATAATCCCCGGCTTCCCATGATGTCGAAGAACTGAGTTTTGCGTGTGCCGGGGGCCTTTGTATCTGCAAACGTGTAAACCATGCTTACTCCATCTATTGGATCTTGCGTAAAATGGTTTACCACTCTCGGTGCAGTAATCTTGGTGGTTTCGTAGATAGTCGGTACAATGTCGATCACGTGGTGGAACTGTGAACGCGGTGTATCGTCATGTTTAATTTTTGCAGGCCATGAAACAGCCATGGGTTGTCTGGTTCCTCCCAAATGCGCGGCCACTAATTTTGTCGACTTGTAAGGAGTGCTGCCCGCCCACGCCCAACCAGCGTGGTACATGTTATCGGTCTTTGGTGATCCCAACGCATCCAAACCACCTAGCTCTTTTAATGTTTTAATATGTTGGTCGATGGTGGATGGTATGCTGTTCTGAGCAAGCAATTCGCTGATGGTACCATTCTGACCTTCTGCAGAAGATCCATTGTCTCCCCATATATAAAAAATAAGCGTGTTGTCTAATTTCCCTTGCCGTTCTATTTCATCTATAATCAAGCCGGCGTTATAATCGGCATGCTCAGCAAAGCCCGCGAAAACTTCCATCAGCCTTCTTTGGAAGGGTTTTTCTGCTTCCGGAATACTCTCCCAGGAGGCCATAGTTTTATCACGGGGGGTTAACTCTGCGTCCTGCGGAATCCAACCTAACTCTTTCTGTTTTTTAAAGGATCGTTCGCGGTATTTATCCCAACCATCATCGAACTTGCCTTTGTATTTGTCCGCCCACTCTTTGGCTACATGATGTGGACCATGAGCTGCACCTGGGGCCCAATACATAAAGAATGGTTTGTCGGGCGAGAATGATTGCTGCTCACGCAGCCAACGAATGGCATCTTCTGAAATATCCTCTGTCAAATGATAGTAGTTATGGCCTTGCGTAGTATGGGGATGTTCTACCGGCGTAGTGTTCCGAACCATATTGGGTTCATACTGCGACGCTTCGCCAGCCAGGAAACCGTAAAAATATTCAAAGCCATACCCAGTGGGCCAATAATCGAATGGTCCCTTCGACGTAGTTTGCTCAGCAGGTGTATTGTGCCATTTGCCAAACGCACTTGTATTATATCCGTAGTTTTTCAGCACCTCAGCCACCGTTGCCGACGTCTTTGGAATCGTGCCGCTAAACCCATCCCAGTCGTTTGCTATTTCTGCAATCTGCCCATTTCCTACGACCGTATGATTACGCCCTGTCAGGAGCGCCGCCCTGGTTGGAGAGCACATAGCGGTAGAGTGAAACCGGTTATAGGAAATGCCACTCTTCGCTACACGGGTTAAGACTGGCGTATTTATTTCACCGCCATAAGTCGACGGTGTTCCGGGGCCAACGTCGTCCATAAGAATGATCAGAATGTTAGGTGCATCCTTAGCAAGCCGAACCGGGTTTACACGCTTTTGATAAGTCGAGGTCTGCATTGTCAAACCTGCCTTGCTCGCGGACGGTGTGGGCGGAAAAGGAAGAACCTCCTGAGCCATTACTGAAGATGATACCAAAAGCAATACAGAAATTAAGAGTTTACATTTTTTCATACGGCGACTAAATTGAACCTCTGGCAACTGCCCAAGGCATGTTGTGATTTTAAAAGTCTTGTTCATAAAAAACGCCTGCACCAACGGCTAGGCCAGGGAAATACCTGTCATACTTCTGCAAGGACATTGCAGAAAAACCGATCATTACCTATGCTGCTGCATCGACAATTTTCTTTTTTGAGAAAGAATGTGATTAGTACGCCATCGCAAAAGTAACTGAACCGTAGAATCCCTTGTAAATGACCCATTAGGCTATCGGGCTACCAGATTCATTCTTCTAGAAAATGTACGGTTACTTTTGCTAAGGCGCATTATAGCAACGGTTCCCTCTATACGTTCATCAAACCTAATTGAATTGATTTTATAATTTTAAACGGCTGCGTCTATGAAAAAAACTGTTTTATTCCACACAAACGGATGTGCTGAACGTTCCACTCCTCTCGAATGGTCTTGGCTTTGAGAACAGACCTCACTTTAAATCTCCAATCAAATTCAGTTGGGCTGTGAATGCGATAGTCGTTACAAATGATATTCATGTTTGCCGTGGCGGCCGTAATTATCGAATGGGTTGGCGGATCTCGGTGTATTTGAATTTCCGTGTTAGCCTTGTCGTGGTAATTCCCCCTTTAAGTCGGGGAGGTATCTGCCGGAACGTCACGGTTTATAGGCACGTGAACGGACGATCTTTACCAAGATATTTTCGCTGATCGGATTTTTTTGATCCAGATCGTTGATCACTGCCATGAGCCCAAGATTTAACCGGTTGTCGCTTCTTTTCGACAGCTGCCCAAGGGTTTCATTTTTCTCTGCCTGCACTACACGCAGGTCGTATTGTACGACGTTTGCCAATTCCTCGTCGTGTGATTTCCTGAAACTGCACAACGAATTGTGTGCAACGGTTTTATGGGGTGGCGCATATGCGCCGGCAAGTGAAAAAACATTGCCTTCGAACTCAACCCACAATAACTCCAGAAAAACTTCTCCTTTCTTGTCTGCACGCTTAAGCCGTAGCAAGTAGGCAGTGTTGTGGTTTATGGTCGTATCAATTGCGGAAAGAACAATCACGTCTTTTGATTTTTCGGCCTTACCCTTGGCATACTCGCCAATTTCTTTTACACTTTTTGCCGTATCAGCGATACTCAAAACAACAAAGGCATCACCCTTTTCCGAATAGCTACCAACGGACGCAGGCTTATTGACGGAGTTCCACCCGGATGGCGCGATCCATGAAAATCCGAGATCGGGATGTATAAAAAGACTGTCTGTAAAAATCCCTTGTTTTGGATTGGGCCCGAAGCACAGGCCATCAAAAGTCTGCCGAAAAGTTTCCTGGGAGCTTGCAATTCGAGTTGAACCGACAGGCTTATATTTGGGAGCAGCCTTCCTTATATCAGTGACACGAGCTGGCGTGAACGGATGATCGCTGAAATAATTTTTCTTCTCTGCTTTGCCGGTCAGCAGTTCTACGCCTTTGGATAATCGCGCAAGTGCAGTAGCCAGGGCGTTCGGATCATATCCTGCGCTCGCGGCCAATTGGATTCCATAACTGTCTGCATCCCGTTCGTGATTGCGACTGTACCTTGCCACAAAGGCCTGAGAAGTAAAGGCTATGGGCGTATTCAGGATATTTCCGATTCGCGTGTGCGTTACGGTGTTGATAAGGTTGCCGGGTATTTGCAAAACACCACCTATCAATCCTTTTTTCATTTGTTTTACCGAATGTCTCTCGGTGACGTGGATGATTTCATGTGCCATGATGCCTGCCAATTCATCTTCGGTTTGAATAAGCGGGAGAATTCCGCGGGTCACGTATACAAATCCGCCCGGCAAGGCAAACGCGTTCGGCTCGGGTGAATCGGCAAGAAAAAATTTAAATTCGAACGGATTATTTTTTAACCTGGATACAAGTTTTTTGCCAACGGCATTTATTAATTGGGATAAGGAATCATGTTTATAAATGCCCATTTCCTGTTCCACCAGTATAGCATTTTCCGCCCCAAGCTTTTTATCATATGACACATTTTGAGCGATGCATGATGCGGTAACCGCTGCTAAACAGAAAATAATAGTGAGCTCTTTAACCATGGTCATGACAAGAGAAGGTTCTAATCCTCGTTGTAGTAAAAACTTGTGTTCTTTAATAAACCAAAGCTCAACGAAAAATAGAAAATGTTAACATTAGTATTTTCATACGGTTTGTAGGTGCCACCCTGACCGTCGCTCGCCTTGAAATCTTTGTTGAAGAAATTAGTCAGGTAATACTTGAACTTTATCGTCGCGCCATGGGGCAACTGAATACCTGCCATCAGTGAATGATTAATTGTCGGGACGCGGCTGGTAAACCAAATGTTATCTTTATCTTCCTTATCTTCATCAATAAACGTCTTCTCTTTATAATTGAGTGGAATCTCTAACTCATATCCAAAAAACAAGAATTTATCTGACAGATTGCCAAATTTAATTCCAACAGGGATACCAATGTTGTAAGTTCTGTACTTTTTTCTGGTGGTATCATTCACATCGTAGATGAATCCCACGTTTCTCAGGGAAAGTCCTGAAAAAAATCCAAGTTTCTCTGACTTGTCAAAATTCACCCAGTTCTGAATATTAAAAACGGGAGAGAATCGCATAATGCTTCCATCTTTGCTGCCTGCCGTTTCAACACTGGCAAATGAAAAGATCAACTCTCCGCTGGTTGTCGTATAGAATCTATCATCTTGCGCCAGCATAATTCCTGGTAGGAGCGTAAGCAACATTGGGTAAATGATCTTCTTCATATATTATTGTGATAGCGTTGTAATCGTTAATCAAATCTAAAAAAATAAGACTGCCTCCGGGATTGACCAGTCAGATGTTTGGACTGTTTGAAATCCGGCAACCGACCCTGCCGTACCGAAAATAAACATTGGACGGGTGACGTTTGCTGTGCCTACAATCAAACTGTCACCATCTCAACGTTCCCAAGAGCAAGCATACCAATTTAACGACAAGAAATGCAAGCGATCGCTATTTGCATTTTTGAATTTCTAATTGGTTGATTTTTATGTGTTAAATATAAAACTTCGATTCGGAATTTTTCCCGTTCTGCCCAGACTTTCAGCGTTAACGGCACCTGTTTCAAAGTAAAATAATTGACACATAGCCGGTTCATAACAAATAAATCCGTTGATCCGGGGCGGGTGTATCATTTCCATTCATCAGGGTTTAATATTTACATCGATAGCGAGAGCGCCAGTTGCGCGACAATTGGGCACCGTATTTGAAATTCGCAGGCATTGTTGCATCATAATCCAAGAGATTTCGAATTTTTCACTTGTGCCACGATCCGCTAGTTACTGACCAACCGTGGTTTATCGGCAAACGTTCCCGTGTTTTTTACCC
>DASUTP010000135.1:0-9022 GCA_036374515.1 Chryseolinea sp.
GGTGTTCTTTCTCGTGTTGGGTGGTATGGTAGCTACGTACATCGCGTTGAACCTCGTCTCCAAAGAAGCGGGGCAGGAGGGGATCGTTAATGGATTTAACTTGTTGCGGCAACAGGCAGACGATCACTTTCACATGATCTTCGACCGGGAGAACGCAAATTACATGGATTTGCCCGGCCTCACCGTATTGATCGGCGGGATGTGGATCACTAATCTTAACTACTGGGGATGCAATCAATACATAACACAACGTGCGTTGGGCGCTGACTTAAAAACAGCGCGGAATGGAATCCTCTTTGCAGCATTCTTGAAACTTCTGATGCCTGTTATCGTCGTTTTGCCGGGCATAGCCGCCTATGTTTTGCATCAAAAAGGATATTTCGCAACGGAGATGCTGGACTCACGGGGTATAATTGATGTCAACAAAGCGTATCCATCCTTACTTAACCTATTGCCTATTGGTCTAAAAGGTTTGGCGTTTGCCGCGTTGACGGCGGCCATAGTGGCTTCGCTGGCCGGTAAGGCCAATAGCATCGCGACAATCTTTACGCTGGACATATACAAGAAAGCCATCAACAAAGACGCGAACGAGAGTAAGCTGGTATCGCTGGGAAGAATTTCTGTGATCGTATCAATGTTCCTTGCAGTGTTGCTTTCGCTGCTGGTAGGAGAGAAACTGATGGGTGAAGGTAAGCAAGGGTTTCAGTACATTCAGGAATACACAGGTTTCGTTTCACCCGGAATTTTTGCCATGTTTATTCTGGGATTCTTTTGGAAACGCACCACTTCCAACGCGGCTTTGTTTGCCACCATCGGTGGATTTGTGTTTTCACTCATTTTAAAAGTATTGCCCCAGTTTGCAGACTTGTCATTCCTCGAACCGATAAATTTTGCAAAACTCAACGCCGATGGCGTCTATGAAATTCCTTTTCTGGACCGCATGGGATTTGTGTTTATATTTTGCGTGATAGGAATGAGCATCATTACAAACATTGAAAATAGAAGAGGTGTTAAGCCGAACGGCCTGGAGATCGATAAAAGTATGTTCAAGCTTTCACCGGGATTTGCAGCCGGAGCATTGCTCGTGACGGGAATTATAGTCGCCCTCTACACGATCTATTGGTAACTTCTTAATTTTATTACCTGGAAAAGCCGTAGTTAATGCTATGGCTTTTTTATTTTTACGACATGAATCGAATAGATCGCCTTACAGCTATCCTAATTCAAATGCAGACCAAACGTGTGGTCAAAGCTGAGGAAATTGCTGACCGTTTTGAGATAAGCTTGCGGACGGTCTACCGGGATGTAAAGGCGTTGATGGAGGCGGGGGTACCAATCGGCTCGGAAGCAGGAAAAGGTTACTTCATCGTCGATGGTTATCATCTACCGCCTGTCATGTTTACACAGGAGGAGGGAAGCGCGATGTTATTCGCGGGAAAACTGGTGGAGAAAATGACCGACAAATCAATTCGAAGAGAGTTTGAATCTGCATTGTTAAAAATCAAAGCGGTGCTGAACGAATCTGAAAAGGATCACCTGGAGAACTTGTATTCGCATATTGAAGTGATGCGGGCACCTCAATCGGAAAATCCCTTTCCCAACCACTTTTTGACGACGCTGCAAAAAGCGGCGGTGGATAAGGAAGTTCTCAAGATTGAATACTCCACCAATTATTCCGATGAGATCACCTGGCGGGAAGTAGAGCCTATCGGCCTGTTTTTCTACAGCAATGCATGGCACCTGATCGCATGGTGCAGACTACGGTCGGGCTACCGTGACTTCAGGACTGATCGTATTAAAACCTTAAAGTCGACGGGCACTAAATTCGACGCGCGGAATTTATTATCATTACAGGAATACCTGGCGACCGTCGTGCAAGGCAACCGTGAGGTGGAAAAAGTAGTTGTGCTGTTTGAAAAATCTCACGCCAAATTCATGGGCACCACAAAATACATGTATGGGTTCGCTTCAGAAGAAGAGCTGGAAACGAAAGTGCGAATGACATTCCTTACGGGATATCTTAAATCATTATGCCGGTGGCTGCTGATGTTTGGCAACGGAGTGACCATCGAACAGCCGGAAAAAACAAAGGAAATTATCGCTGGACTGCTGGAGGAATTGAACTTTCACTATCAAGCGCAGGCCGTCGAACGCTAACAACTTCCGCTGGTGGACCTGAACGAATTCAATATCGAATCCAAAAAACAATCCTCGGCGAATAAGAAATTTTTGCATAAGCTCTCCAAAAGAGACGCGCGTGACGTCGATGACAAATTTCACGCCCTTCATCACGAGGTCTTTGAAGAAACACACTGTCTTAGCTGCGCCAATTGCTGCAAGACCACCAGTCCGATATTTTACCAGAACGATATCGAACGAATCGCAAAATTCCTACGCATTAAGCCCGGCGATTTTGTGGAAAAATTCCTTCGTGTCGATGAAGACCGCGATTATGTCTTGAAATCATCTCCGTGCTCATTTCTCGAATCCGACAACTATTGCTCAATTTATGAGGTAAGGCCAAAAGCCTGCCGTGAATACCCGCATACCGATCGGAAAAAGATGGTGCAGATCATGGACCTTACCCACAAGAATACTTTAGTTTGTCCAGCGGTATTAGAGATGGTGGAGCGGTTAAAAAAAATCTTCAGGATTTAATACATTGACGAGCCAAACTTAAACTTCTTTTAGATGCGACTATCAGCGCTGCTTTTTATCCTATTTGTGACCTGTGAGCTCCATGCGCAAATAAGATTGCCCGCAATCTTCAACGATCACATGGTTATCCAGCAACAGACCACGCTCCCTATTTGGGGATGGGCTGGGCCATCTCAAAATGTGACAATCAAAGTAAGTTGGGATACAACGACCATCCGGACGAAGGCAGACAACGGAACCTTATGGACGGCAAGTATCAAGACGCCCGGCGCCGGAGGTCCGCATACTATCACGATCAAAGCAGGCGACCATGTCAGAACACTGGAAGACGTGCTGTCGGGCGAAGTTTGGTTGGCATCGGGGCAGTCAAACATGGAATGGAGCATGGATGCCGCTGCTGACGGGAAACCGCTGGTCGGTAGCATCAACGAACCGAATATACGGTTGTTCCATGTACCGCTTGCTTCAGCCAGTACGTTGCAGGCCAGAGGCGAAGGTGAATGGAAGCTATGTGACAAGGAAAACGTTGGCAGTTTTAGCGCGGTAGCGTTCTTCTTTGGCAGGAAGCTGAATCAAAATTTGAATATTCCCATAGGATTGATTAACGCAAGCTGGGGCGGATCGCCGGCCGAAGCCTGGATGCCTAAAGAGGCCGTGGAAAGCAACCCTCAGTTGGTTCAGTCGGCGTCAAAACTAAATAAAGAACAACCCTGGGCCCCGGTGACACCAGGCGTTCTGTTCAATGCGATGATCAATCCCTTGGTTCCGTTCCAGCTCGGTGGAGCCATTTGGTATCAGGGCGAAGCAAATACTTCAGCGCCCGATACTTATAAAATGCTGATGGAGACTTTGATCAAGGAGTGGCGGCGACAGTTTCAATCGGATTTTCCTTTTTACTATGTTCAGATAGCGCCGTTTAGCGGGTATGGCGATAACTCGGGAACATTGATCCGCGAACAGCAGGTTAAAATGCTGGAGATTCCTAAAACAGGAATGGCAGTGATTTCCGACCAGGTCGACGACGTAAAAGATATTCACCCGCAGTACAAAAAGACCGTAGGCGAACGGTTAGCAGACATAGCCCTGTCGAACGTATACGGCAAACAAGGCATCGCCCACGCGAGTCCCCTGTATAAATCTATGAAAGTCGAAAAAAACAAGATCAGGATTGAGTTCGACAATGCACCGAATGGACTTGCGGCGAAGGGAGGGGAACTATCAGAGTTCACCATCGCGGGAGAAGATCAAAAATTTTATCCTGCAAAAGCTAGGATTGAGAAGGGAGCAGTAATCGTATCTGCAAAAGAAGTAAAGAATCCGGTGGCCGTCCGGTTTGGTTGGACCAACGGTTCTATTCCAAACCTGTTTAGCAAGGAAGGATTGCCTGTGCCATCTTTTCGCACCGATGACTGGCCAGCGAACCAGTAAGACGTGAAAACAAAAAGTGCCACTGGTTTCAGCGGCACTTTCAAGCTATGAATTTTGCTTCAGCCCTGCGCTATTAAGCTACTTGGGCAGCAAGCTTTTGATTTAATACAGACTTGGGAACAGCGCCAACTTGTTTGTCTACAATTTGTCCTCCTTTGAAAACCAAAAGTGTCGGAATATTGCGAACACCAAAACGCGCCGTAACAGCCGGGTTATCGTCTACATTTAGTTTGCCAATGACAGCTTTGCCTTCGTAGTCGTTAGCAAGTTCTTCAACTACAGGACCGATCATCTTACAAGGTCCGCACCACTCTGCCCAGAAGTCCACCAGGACAGGTTTATCGGAATTGATAATCTGATCAAAATTGGCATCATTAAGTTCAATTGCTTTTCCCATTGGCTTATTATTTTAAAATTTTTAGTATGAATTCATCTACCCAACGCAAAGGTATACCTTTTAGTTCACAATCTATAGTGCCGTCGGCAGAACGGTCGCATCACTGCTAGTTCCCGGTGTAATATCCAGGCTCATAGTTTATTTTATTTCAACTTCCAGCGCACCGGCCTTTTTCATCTGAACCGCCATATCGTTGATGGGATTCACCCGGAACTTCCTGGACAACAGTTCCAGGTTAATGCTTTCCTTGTCATCCTGAATCTTCAGGAAGAGCGGCGAATTTCCTGCAAACGATTGACAAACGCCTTCGATAACAGCTATCATATCTTCAGTAAGATCGGCCGAATTAATTCTTAGCTGCACACCTTTGCTGCGCTTTACTCCCAGCTCGTTCAGCAGGTCAATATTTCTGATCTTAATTTCCACGTTCTGCTGTCCCCAATTGTTCTTCACGACGCCACCTTCGACAAATAGGAACCAGCCGATGTTCATGAAGTTCTTGAACTTCAGATAATCTTCTCCGAACAAGGTAAACGTAAAATTGCCAGTGTAATCTTCCAGCGTAAACTTGCCGAAAGGCTTTCCTGTTTTCGTAGTTCTATGCTCAACGCCTGACACTATTCCTCCAAGTTTAATTTCCCGTCCCACGATACTGTCCAGATCAACAAGTTCGCTGCAGCAGGTCTTACAAAAACCATTCATCTCAAACTTAAAATTGTCGAGGGGATGACCGGAGATGTAGATGCCCACAACTTCTTTCTCAAGGTTCAGCTTTTCAATTTCGGTGAACGGTTCCACGTAGTCGATCTTGGGTTTGGGCATGACGATGCCCGAGCTTCCGCCGAACAAGCTTACCTGCGCGCTTTGCTCATCCTGCTGAGTCTTTGCAGCATACTTGATGGCTTTTTCGAGCAGGTTAACTTCCCCATCTTTCGCGAAAATATATTGTCGTCTGTGGATGCCAGTGAAACAGTCGAAAGCTCCGGAAAGCGCAAGACACTCGAATGTCTTCTTGGTCACGCTTCGCTGGGTGAGGCGTCTGGCGAAATCAAAAATGTCGACAAACAGTCCGTTGGCTTCCCTTTCCTGAATAATGGCTTCGACAGCTGCATCCCCGGCGCCCTTTATCGCGCCTAGTCCGAATCGTATTTGACCTTCTTTATTAACCGCGAAATAAATACCGGATTCGTTCACGTGCGGACCGAGCACCTTGATTCCAAGGTTCCTGCACTCTTCAATGAAGAAGGTAACATTCTCGAGATTGTTTTGTGAATGCGTAAGGACAGCTGCCATGTATTCCGCCGGATAGTTGGCTTTCAGGAACGCTGTGTGATAGGCAACGAGTGAATAGCAGGTAGAGTGCGATTTGTTGAACGCATATTGAGCAAACGCTTCCCAGTCAGTCCAGATTTTTTCGCAGATCTCCTGTGCATGCCCGTTTTTTTTGCAGCCCTCGATGAACTTATCTTTCATCTTGTCCAGGACGGCTTTTTGTTTTTTACCCATGGCCTTTCGCAGCACATCCGCGTCTCCCTTGCTAAAGCCGGCAAGTTTCTGCGACAAAAGCATTACCTGTTCCTGGTACACGGTGATGCCATACGTTTCCGATAAGAACTCCTCGGTGGCAGGTAGATCATATTTGATCGGCTCGCGACCATGTTTTCGATTGATGAACGTTGGAATATATTCCATCGGCCCGGGTCGATACAAGGCATTCATCGCGATCAGGTCTTCAAACTTATCGGGCTTAAGCTGACGGAGATATTTTTGCATTCCCACACTTTCAAACTGGAATGTCCCGGTCGTCTCTCCCCGCTGAAAAAGCTGATAGGTTTTAACGTCGTCGAGCGGGATTTCGTCAATATCGATCAGAATGCCTTTGCTCTTTTTAATATTCTTCAAAGCAGTGTTGATGATCGAAAGCGTTGTGAGACCAAGAAAGTCCATCTTCAACATTCCTGCGCTTTCGACCACGCTGTTGTCAAATTGTGTCACGAGCATATCCGAGTCCTTTGCTGTTGACACTGGCACAAAGTTGGTCAGCTCATCTGGTGTGATGATCACGCCGCAGGCGTGTGTACCGGTATTTCGGACCGAACCTTCAAGAATAACAGCCTGTTGGAGAACCTGCGCCTTTAGATCATTGCCCTTTTTTATTTCAGCAAGTTCTTTTACTTCGGAAAATGCGAGGTCAAGAGAAGTGCCCGGGCGTTCGGGAACCATCTTCGCCAGCAGGTTTGCTTCAGCTAGTGGCAACTCCATTACTCTGGCACAGTCGCGGATCGAAGATTTGGCGGCCATTGTGCCATACGTTATAATCTGCGCGACCTGATTTTTGCCATACTTGTCAATCACATATTTGAGCACCTTGTCCCGGCCCTCATCGTCAAAGTCGATATCAATATCAGGAAGCGATACGCGATCAGGATTGAGAAAACGCTCAAACAGCAAATCATATTTGATAGGGTCTACGTTGGTAATGCCGATGCTGTAAGCGACAGCTGAGCCGGCCGCGGACCCACGGCCAGGTCCCACCGAGACGCCAATTTCGCGCGCCTTTGATGTGAAATCCTGGACGATAAGAAAATAACCGGGATAACCTGTTTTCTGAATGGTATCCAATTCAAAATCCAGCCTTTCGCGCAGTGCTTGCGAAATTTCCCCGTATTTTTTTTGAGCGCCCTCGTAGGTGAGATGGCGCAGATATTCGTCCTCCGACTTGAATTCCCCAGGAATATCGAACTTTGGAAGGACGACACTCCGTTCCAGCGTATAACTTTCGACTTTATCGATGATTTCGCCAACCGTCTCGATCGCCTCGGGCAGATCGCGAAAGATGGATTTCATTTCTTCCTGAGACTTGAAATAATATTCTGAATTTGAAAGTCCATAACGCGTGCCGCGACCATAACCGATCGGCGTTGACTTAAACTCTCCTTCTTTTATGCACAGCAATACATCGTGTGCATTTGCTTCTTCTTTGTCTATGTAAAAGCATTCATTCGCCGCAAAATATTTTACACCATATTTTTTCGCAAAACGGAGCAGCGTTTCATTCACATGATCTTCCTCGCGGATTCCATGGCGGTTTAGTTCAACATAGAAATCCTCGCCGAAAAGGGCGTGCCACCATTTAAAGGCTTCTTCAGCCTGTTTTTCACCAACACTCAGAATCAGGTATGGTACTTCACTGGTGAGCGAACCGGTTGTAGCAATCAGATCTTTTTTAAATTCCTGCACCAATGCCTTATCGATTCGGGGATAAATTCCGTATAGGCCTTCCGTAAACCCGTAAGAACTTAACTTTGCCAGATTGTGATACCCGTTCTTGTTTTTTGCCAATAGAACCTGTGTAAAACGCTTGTCGGGATTGTCTTTGGTGAACTTTAGTTTTTTCCTTTCGTCGGCGAGGTAAAATTCACACCCGACGATCGGTTTTATTTCGTGATTAAGCGCTTCACGCACGAACTTGAATGCGCCATACATATTTCCTATGTCGGTGAGCGTCACTGCTGGCATACCCAGTGCCTTTGCCTTGGTCACCATTGCTTTTATTTCCGGCGTTGCCTGGAGCACAGAAAATTGTGAATGAGCATGGAGGTGTACAAACGGCTTGTCGATGAGTACCAGGTGTTGCTCTCCCAGCTTGTAAGCTGCCTCTTTTAATTTCTCGCGCTTTGTGGAATTAGCGGCGTCAAGATTCGGCTCTTCATATTCGATTTCCGCGAGGGGCGTCGAGTCGACAGGCTTGACCACGTTTTGTTTCAGCAATCCAAAAAAGCATCTCGCCGTGGCGGCCACGTCATAAGAGGCATCGTGAGCATCCCCAAAGTCTTTGTTAAAAAGTTTCTTATGAAGCTCCAGCAGCGTTGGCATTTTCAGCTTACCGCCCAAGCCGCCTGAAAGCTGACAGAAGTCGGTTGACGAAAGGCCGGTATCCAGCTTGTTTAGCTTCAGTAAGGCTTCAGGGTCTAAGTTCTGACGAATAAATTCAGCACCGATGATGTTTATATCAAACTCTATATTATGACCCACCACCAGCGAAGTTCGCGCGAGATCTTCTAACAATAAGTGAAGCACTTTATTCAGGTCTTGCCCTTCCTCCTGAGCACGCTTTGTTGAAATGCCGTGAACTTGCTCCGCTTTAAAAGGGATGTCAAATCCTTCAGGCTTAATAAGATAGTTCTCCCTTGATAGTAGCTTTCCTTTTTCGCCGTGCAGCTGCCATGCGATTTGCACCAACCGCGGCCAGTTTTCGAGATCGGTGATAGGAGCTGTTTTATTATGAGGAAGTCCGGTGGTTTCTGTGTCGAAGATTAAATACATCCAAAAATTTTAAGAGTAAAGTGGTTGCGCGTAAAGTTAACTGGTATACAAAACCGTGAACAAAATATTTCGAAATAAGACTCAAAAAAAGATGGATAAGTTGTGAATAGCCGGCTCGCTACGCACCATTTTTTTAGGTTTTCAATTTGGGAACACCATTCAATTTTGGGCCTTATTTATGGATAACGCAGAATGCTCTTGTTTGGTAATTAT
>DASUTP010000136.1:0-13223 GCA_036374515.1 Chryseolinea sp.
AGGGCTTGGCCTCACATTTTAAGTCGCCTCCCACGTACCCACCGGTACATACTATTTCGCCAACGCAGTCGCCGTCGAAGCAGTCAATCTTGCCATCGCCGTCATCATCGATGCTATTGGCGCAAATCTCAGTCGACTGTGCGTAGGAAGACACCGTTGCGCATAAACTGGTGCACAGTAGGATAGCGTAGAAAAACCTTTTCATAAATCAAATCAAGTTAGAGTAAACCAACTACCGACAAGATGATACTATTCAAGGGTTTTATTTTATGTGATAAACGTTTGTAACCTTACGTGTAAGTTTTGACTTGCGTTAGAAAAATCTTTTGGCCTTGCAAAACATATACCAATCAAAAAATATTTGTTTTAATGGTTTATTTTCAACGTAACAGGGTTATGCTTCCCGAACTGGGCACACTTTGTTCACCCTCACAACGTATGATGTAGTAGTAAACTCCATCGGGCAGACGCGTCCCGTTAAAGGACCCATCCCAGTCGTTCATGTAAGGCTTCGCACCAAACACCTTAACGCCTTTGTCATCGTAAACCGCAACCTCGCACTGAGGATACTCATCGATTTTGTCTACTTTCCAATAGGGGTTAATAGGATCATCGTTGGGGGAAAAGAAGTTCTCTGGTTTTAGTTTTTTAACAATGGCTTCGCCCCTGACGGTTACTGAAATGGAGGCGGTGCCGACGCAATTATTGTTGTCTTTACCGCTTACGCTATAGCTTGTTGACGTCAGCGGGATGCCAACGGGATTTGGAATATTAGGATCGGAAAGGTTATCCGCCGGCGTCCAGGTATAAGTTTGCATTCCTGATGCTTCAAGCTGAACACTTTGTCCCTCGTCGATTATTTCAGGCGTTGCACTGACCGTAATTTCGGGTGATGGTAGATCTGTGATTGTCGTTGTCGCTTTTAATTCGCAACCATTAGTCGCTTTTACAGTTACTCCATAGTCACCGCCAGCCTGGATCGGTAGCGTAGGCGTTGTCGCACCGGTACTCCACAAATATGATGTGAAGGTCCCGCTGACTAACAAAACCAACGTTTCATCCGGACATATTTCTGACTTGTTTAGGTCAGTGGTAATCACAGCCGCAGGGGCATCTGTAATGGTGATGGGCGGATTTGTTACCGTCGTTGGACATGCATTGCCCGTGTAACTCACCGTAAGCTTAACGGAGAATGAGCCAGTGCTTGAATAAATATGTTTAGGATCCTTTTCGCTCGATACACCTCCGTCCCCAAAGTTCCAGCTATAAACAGGAACGGCCTGGGCATCGAAAGTAGTTTGATTGGTGAAGCTTACTTCTGACCCTTTGCAAGCTGATGTCGGCATAGAAAAAGCGACTACCGGTAACGTTACGACATTTAGCTTTGCGCTGGATGATGTCACGCTTGAGCAGGTTGGTGTTGTCGACGTCGCGGTATAATAATATTCACCTGAAGCACCAATGGTATGTGTTGCCGAGGTAGCCCCTGCAATTATCCCTGAGGTTTTTTCATACCATTGATAAGTAAACCCGGGAGCATTTGGTACTACGTTGAGTTGCTTGAGGTTGCCGGAACAAATAACATCGGAACCGGTAAATCCAACTTTAAACTCGGGCATGTCGATTGCCTCGACCAAGGTGGATTCGCGTCTCGCAACACAGCCGCTGGCCGCCTTTACATCGACATAATACCTTCCTGCATTTATCAATCTGAAATTGGTAACGGGTGCGGGATTAGTCCCTGACCCGGTATAATTATCAGGACCGGACCATTCGTAGGTAAAACCCGGCCCTAGGTCATTCGATATCTCCAGGTTGAGCGTTTGACCTACGCATACGGGTCCGTCATTTACAGGTAGCGGGTCGCCAGCAGTACCAGGTGATATCGTTACTTTTACCGTATTTGAGATTTCGTTGCAGTTGTTGCTTTCAGAAATAGCCTTCACAAGATAGTCGCCCGACACTGTTGGGGTATATTCCGCCGAACCCGCAACTGTAGTATTGGTAGTCGTGTTTGTCCATTCATATGTGGCACCGCCTCCAATGGTCGCCTTCAAAACGAGCGGAAGTCCGGCACAAATGTGCAACGGTCCGGCTGGTGTAATCTTCGGAACCATACAATGCTTGTTCCGAAATACTGAAACTTTTGACGCCGGTACGTTGAGATTGTTGTCGTCTATGCTGGTAAACACAATGTCCGGCTTACCATCCGTGTCAACGTCGCCAACAGCGATGTGGCGGTTGATATAAGTAGTAGGCTGAATCATTTTGTCAAAAGCAAGGTTGCCAGGGGTGCTCTTGTTATTTAAGATCGTCAGTGACTTTTTTGTCAATGAGGCTGCGGCTATGTCTATTTTACCATCTCCGTCAATGTCGCCAAAGTCTAAACCCCAGGGGGTGATATCCGTTTCAAAAACTTTTAAGCTGCCGAACGCAAGCGACGTAGTGCTTTGATTCAAGAACGTTCCGATACTTGTTGAAATGAGTTGAGTAAATGCGATGTCAGCCTTTCCGTCGCCATCAAGATCACCGATTCGAATGTTTTTTATTGGAGTTCCTACCGTTAAGGTTTTTATGTCGCCTGTTAAAACAGATCCAGGTGAGCTTTTATTTTCAATAACGTACAGGTTAGAATTTGTCTGGAATTGACTGGTAACTATATCACTTAGGCCATCGCCGTTGAGATCTGCCACAGCAAGTCCTTCAGTGCTTACAGCGCCGGGTACGAAAATTTCAACAGGCGGTGCTGGAGAAAATAATATGTTGGCCAGCGTGCTTTGATTTACCAATGCTGTTACTGTGTTACTTCCTTGAGAAGTGATCAATACTTCGGGTTTACCGTCAAGATCGAGGTCGGCGATTTCAATTCGCTTTGGCCTCTTGCCGGGTAGCGATACCGTTGATGGCGGTGAGAATGTAAAGTTGCCCACGCCGGTACTTCCATTTTTTAGGATGAAGACTTTATCCGTCGTACCGCTTTCGGTTGCTATTAAATCCGGCTTTCCGTCTCCGTTTAAATCACCGCACTTAATGTGCAAGGAAAGAGACGCGATGTTAACGGCAATTTTACTCGGAAAAGCGATTGTTCCTATGGTTGAGCCATTGGGATAGATGTTGATAAATTTATAGTTATCGCTTGCCGTGGCAACATCGACTTTTTTGTCACCATCGA
Organism: Chryseolinea sp.; assembly: GCA_036374515.1. Lineage (GTDB taxonomy): Bacteria > Bacteroidota > Bacteroidia > Cytophagales > Cyclobacteriaceae > Chryseolinea. The sequence continues at coordinate 3,173 of DASUTP010000136.1, forward strand.
AGTCACACATACAGATGTCGTAAAGCCCCTCGGAAACCGGCGCACCCGCAGGAAAATTGAATTGCCCCTGTAGGTTGGAAAGGTCGAACCCAGCGCTTCCATTGAAGTTTAGCAAAAAGGGATTGTCCGAATATCCCGTAAGACCAGTCGTCAGATTCGTTATGCTGATGTTATTGTACGTTGTCCCGGTCGGTACCTTGACTTCAATTATTTGGTCAGTGATGGAGACGATCTGTCCTTTTGAAGCGCCAAATGTCACCGCTATTTTGGTGGCATCTGTCCCAAAAAATGCTCCTTTGATTGTGACTACTTCCTCCATGTGACCCGATCGCTTATCAATCGAGTTTATCTCGGGCTTTTGTGCCTTTGATACGAATACCGTGCTTATCACAAAAGTAAAAAAGCAGATTGCGCGGAATATTGATGGTGATATTCGTTTCATAATGCTTAATCCGGAAAATCGATATGAATGTAACCGATTTCTAAGGTCACTTGTCGGTAGTAACTACCAGTAGACGGGCATCCTTTAATTTGGTATAGGTTTTAAGATTTCTTATCTCTTCATGCGCTTCGGAAGCTTTCGCCGTTTCCAATACGTGTACGTAGTATTTTTTATCCTGAGGATTGTAGAAAATTTCTGCATTGAACTTATCTCCAATCAACTTCTTTTTGAAATTATCAGCTTGCGTAAAGTCGTTGAACAGCTTGATGATCACGAAGTATTTTTTCTTTATTGAATTCCCATCTTTGTTAATTTGATCCGGATCTTCAGCAGTATCCTGGAATCGTGCGGTATGTTTTTCTGTAGGTGACTTCGTGAGAGTCGACCGGAGGACGGGAGCGGCGCGCTTGAATTTTTTCAGACTGCCTAATTTTACTCCGAGGATCATCTCATGCGAACCCTGAGAAAAGCCATCCTGAGGCTGATTGCCAGGTTCGTAAGAATATCCCAAAATAAATCGCTGAGTGTTAATGCCAAGATTTCCCGTGAACCCATAGGGTAGCCGGTATGAGCCGCCTACCCAGAAATTTTGCGTCAGATTCAGTTTTCCAAGAAACTCAAATTGACTATTGCCGTATTTTGAATATTTATAATTGAAATAAAATTCCAGCGGTGCGATTGCCTCCTGAGTCTTTACTTTCCTTTTTAAGCCGCCCTGCTTGCGATTTACGATTTTGCTCTCAACTTTTCGCCTGTAATAAATTGTGACAAATACATTGTCCGCAGGTGATACGGTAGTGTTTGAAAAGCTTGCTTCGCTGTTGTACACGTTGGGAAAAAGTTGCGGAAACGAGAATCCCAGATTTAAACCGGAGCTGGATCTGTAAAGTGCGCCAAAACCTGCTGCAGGTTGGATATTGTTGGATAAGTAATTTGCGATGGCGGGGTCGTTGGGGTCAGTTACGTTCGTGAGATCTATTGAATTGCTTATGGCCCCCCCGGAAAGACCAAGAAAAAGCCAGTTTTTTTGGCCCATCGGAATTGCATAGGCATACGACAGCGTGGCGTCGGTGGTGGTCAGCAAACCACGTTTATAGCTCGAAAATTTTCCACCTACTCCCGCACGCGATTCATTCATAAGGGTGGTAAATGTCAGCGCCGAAACCGTAGGAGCCCCCTCGATATTCATCCATTGCTGTCGGTGTACGGCAAAAATCTGGGTATATTCTGTCAACGCTTCCGCTGGATTGTACAAAAACGGATTGACGTAATAACTGTTGTAAACGGGGAAATTTTGAGCATGCAAATTACCGGATGCAATGCAGCTCAATATTATGATGAATGATATGATGAAGTTAAAAAAATAACGCATCGCACACATTAATTACGACTGAAGTCAAAAAGTCACTTTAAAGCAGCAAGTGTTTTGACATCTTATCGTTAAAAAATTGCAGAAATCTGCTAGTTATCAATTGTTCCGTTTAAAAAGTCATTCTACAGGAACTGCCGAATATACGTCGTTTTTTATTTTAAAAGGCGGGGGTGCTTACCTAACTTGATCAGAGTGGATGAATAGTGATGTAATTTTTTGCACTCTTTAACATTTTTTTGTGAAAACTTTTTACTTCGCACTGGGATTGATTTTTATTATTGAAATCCCTGCATTTTCTCAGTTGCTGGTTGGGCCCGAAGTGGGTGTAAATTACTCATGGACTTCTTTTCGCGAGAAAGAATTGAAGGAAGTTTATCGCATGAGCCCGCTCGTTGGATTTCATGTCGGTGGTCACCTTGCTTTTAAAGTTCGGAAAAGATTTTTTCTTCACACTTCTTTGCTTTACTCCACAAAGGGAAGAGTGCTAAACGGTAAACTGGATGGTATGTTAAAAAATTCTGCCCGGTATAACTTTATCGACATGCCCATTAACTATACCGTTGACTTCAGAGGAAAACTTGGTAAAAGTAAAGAGTTTAAATACTTTTTGGGCATTGGACCAAACATCAGTTACTGGCTTGGCGGGAAAGGCAAATTGTATAATTCTGAATTGGAAGAAAATAACTTAGGTGAACTATCTTATAAAATAAAGTTCGGTGAGCCGCAGGATGATAGTCAGCCAGCTGATGAAATGCGCGTCGAACGCCCTAATAGATTTCAACTGGGGCTAAACCTCATAGCCGGAATTGTATTCGAGCCCTGGTATAAGCAGCGATTCATGTTGTCGGTACGCTATGAACTAGGCCATTCATATCTGGCGAAAACGGACGGCAATTTTTCTAATACCTATTTTTATGATCCGCTTAAATCCCGTAACCAGGGGTTCAGGATTTCACTTGCCTATCTCGTCGATCTGAAGACCGAAGAGCGCAAGAAAGGCAAGAGCACGCTCGACAAGAAAAAATTAAACAAGCGTTAAAATTCTATTTTTTTCTGAAGTACGTTTTTTTCGTAAAGATGAAAAATGATTCCGTCTTTCAAGCCTACCTCAGGCACAAGTATGCTCGATGCGTGCGCCCACTCCATTACTTTTAAATAGATATTGCTTGCAGGAATAATCACGTCTGCGCGATCCGGATTCATTTGTAGTTTGTAAATCCGTTCATCGATGGAATAGCTATCGATCATATCCCGTATTTGCTTTACCTTTTTTATGGAAATTGTTTTGCCCGGTTTGGATAACGCGAGGTCAAATATTTTGCTGATATTTCCGCCCGTACCTACAGCAGTCACCTTCCCATAACTCTTTTTGATGTTCTCTTTAACCCAATGCTCCATGTCCTGCCACATGATTGGGGAGTCGTTATGTTCAAGCACGCGCACTGATCCAACTTTGAAGGAGCGGGTCCTTATTTTTTTTCCGTTAACGTAGAGGTTGAGCTCGGTGCTTCCGCCGCCGACGTCTATGTGTAAATAGGTTTTTGCCGACAAGTAGGAGGTGATGGCGCGATTGATAAATTCCGCTTCCCGATTTCCGTCGATAACGTGAATGATTATTCCAACTTCGTCCTGGATTTGAGCAACCAGGTCTAATCCATTTTCCGACTCACGCATCGCGGACGTTGCGCAAAACATGTAATCATCAACCTCGTATAATTCAAGAAGCAACCGGAAGGCTTTCATAAGCTTTTTGAATTTCTCAACACTCTTGGCACTGATCCGTCCAGTGCTGAACACATCGTGTCCCAGCCGGAGAGGAAATCTGACGTATTCTAATTTTTTAAAAAGAATCTGAGGGGCATTGTCAAGCACCGTTGAAATTTGGAAGCGGATTGCGTTTGAGCCGATGTCTATTGCAGCAAGTTTCAATAAGGTCTTAACAATTTAATGTGAAGGGTGTTCCAAGGCATCCAAATCATACAAAACTATCAAAAGTTTTTCCAAAACTTTTGTAAAACAGACGAGGAGTTTAATTTTCACTTCCTCATACGTTTGCAGCCGCCTTGTTATCACGTTGGGCGTTTCCACACCTTATAATCTTTTACGCATTTTTATATTTCACTTCTATTAGTTTTATTTGTGAAGCTTATCCAGAAAGACCGAGGGTTTGGGCCCAGTGACGTCTTAGCATCCTATCCCGCTCAAACGGGGTGTTGTGCTAAATCCCATTCGCTAACTGGCGGAAAAGATAAGTTACCCCATATACCGGGCTCTCTGGAAGCACACCTTAAACAAGAGAGTCTATGAAAATTCAAGACATACTGAGAGAAAGAATTCTCGTGATTGATGGCGCAATGGGCACCATGATTCAACGGCACAAGTTAACGGAGGATGATTTTCGCGGTGAACGGTTTAAAGATCACCGGCATCCTTTAAAGGGCAACAACGATATCCTTTCCATTACCCAGCCTGAAATCATTAAGGATATTCACCGTCAGTATTTCGAGGCTGGTGCGGACATAGCGGAAACAAACACTTTTAGTGGAACAACTATCGCGCAGGCTGATTATTACCTTGAAGATGCCGTTTATGATCTGAATTACCTTTCTGCTAAGTTGGCAAAAGAGGTAGCCGAGGAATTCACATTGAAGGAACCGCATAAACCCAGATTCGTTGCCGGCGCTATGGGCCCCACAAATAAAACCGCGTCTCTTTCTCCCGATGTCAATAATCCGGGCTATCGCGCCATAACATTTGATCAGTTGAAAGTTGCCTTTAAACAACAAGCCCAGGCGTTGCTTGACGGAGGGGCCGACATGTTGCTGCTGGAAACTATCATCGATACCTTAAACGTCAAGGCCGCGTTGTTCGCCATCCAGGAATTATTCGATGAAAGCGGCAAAAGTGTACCAGTAATGGTTTCAGGCACCATTACCGATGCCAGTGGTAGAACGCTCTCAGGCCAGACAACAGAAGCATTTCTCATCTCGGTTTCGCATGCGCCCTTGCTCAGCATTGGGTTGAATTGTGCGCTGGGCGCATCTATGCTTCGCCCATACCTGCAGGTACTCAGCGACAAGGCTCCGTTTTTTGTAAGTGCTTATCCAAATGCCGGACTCCCGAACGAATTTGGTCAGTACGACGAAACTCCGGAGCAGATGGGCGCTCAAGTTGAAGAATTTCTGAAAGAGGGGTTGGTGAACATTGTCGGCGGATGCTGTGGCACGACGCCTGACCACATTAAGGTTATCGCGGACCTGGCCGCCAAGTACCGGCCAAGAGTGTTGTCCACCATCGACGATGCAGTGTCAATTGCAAATTGAATTTATCACAAGGTGAAGAGAAGTTTTGGCCAATCAGTTTCAAAAAAAATTATAAAAAATTGTGAACAGCCGACCCAGGCTGTATACAACCGAACATGAGAACTACCAGCAATTTACTTTTAAGCGGCCTTGAAGGTGTCGAAATAACCAAACAATCAAATTTTGTCAATATCGGGGAACGTACAAATGTTACCGGCTCCGCCAGATTCTTAAAACTTATTAAAGAAGATAAGTTCGACGAAGCATTGGAAGTGGCACTGGACCAGGTACGAGGGGGCGCTCAGGTCATCGATGTTAACATGGACGAAGGTATGATCGATTCAGAGGCTGCAATGGTGAAATTTTTGAACCTTATGGCCTCCGAACCTGAGATAGCACGTGTGCCGGTGATGGTAGATTCTTCGAAGTGGCATGTGATTGAGGCTGGCCTGAAGTGTCTCCAGGGAAAAGGAATTGTGAACTCCATCAGCATGAAGGGTGGTGTTGATGAATTTATCCGACAGGCAAAATTGGTCAAACGATATGGCGCTGCCGTTGTCGTGATGGCATTTGATGAAAATGGCCAGGCCGATACCTATGAACGCAGAATATCAATTTGTAAGCGCGCTTATGACATTCTGGTGAACGAAGTGAGATTTCCGCCTCAGGATATCATTTTCGACCCGAATATTTTTCCGGTTGCAACGGGAATTGAAGAACACCGGAATTATGCGATCGATTTTTTCCGTGCTACGAAATGGATAAGGGAAAATCTCCCGCACGCTCACGTTAGCGGTGGGGTGAGTAATGTGTCGTTTAGCTTCCGTGGAAATCAAAAGGTCAGGGAAGCGATGCACACGGCTTTCTTATACCACGCGATCAGGGAGGGCATGGATATGGGTATAGTGAATCCAACTATGCTGGAAGTTTATGATGACATAGATAAAAACTTGCTCGAGCGTGTTGAAGACGTTTTGCTGAACAGGAGGGATGATGCCACAGAGCGCCTGCTCGAGTTTGCAGAAACCGTAAAAGGTTCGGCCAAGAGAAAAGAGACGGACGACGAATGGAGAAAGGGAACAGTCGAAGAGCGCATTACGCACGCTCTGGTAAAAGGAGTGATAGACTTTATCGATGCAGACACCGAAGAGGCACGGCAAAAATATGGGAGTCCTTTGAACGTAATCGAAGGACCTCTGATGGCCGGTATGAATGTAGTCGGTGATTTATTTGGCGCTGGAAAAATGTTCCTTCCGCAGGTGGTAAAAAGTGCTCGCGTGATGAAAAAATCCGTGGCGTATCTCACTCCTTACCTGGAAGAAGAAAAACGCAGGAATGGCGGCATCGACAAGCCTGCTGCCAAAATTCTTATGGCAACCGTTAAAGGGGATGTGCATGACATCGGAAAAAATATCGTCGGCGTTGTTCTTGCTTGCAATAATTATGAAGTCGTCGACCTTGGAGTAATGGTTCCTTCGGAAAAAATTATCGAAGCTGCTAAGCGTGAAAAAGTGAACATGATCGGTCTGAGCGGGCTGATTACTCCTTCGCTGGACGAAATGGTGCATATGGCAAAGGAGATGCAACGTGAAAAAATGGAGATGCCTTTGCTGATCGGGGGCGCTACAACTTCGCGTATTCACACGGCTGTGAAAATAGACCCTGTTTACGATGGTCCCGTCGTCCACGTGCTGGATGCTTCGCGAAGTGTTCCTGTTGCAAGCGAGTTTATCAATCCGGATACGTTTAAGAAGATCAAGGGAAGGTTTAAAGATGAGTATGCGAAACTTCGGGAGGATTACGACAGGCGCAAAGAGCAAAAACATTATATTTCCCTTGCCGAAGCCCGGGCAAACCAGGTTAAAATTGATTGGAAGGAAACATCGATAACAAAACCCAAGTTTTTGGGGAACAAATCGTTTATCAATTTTCCGCTGGAGGAGATTAGAGAATTCATCGATTGGACACCCTTCTTTCAAACGTGGATGCTAGCCGGCCGGTACCCGGGAATTCTTAAAGATCCTGTTGTTGGCAGCGAGGCCCAGCGCTTGTATGATGATGCTCAAAAGATGTTGGATCAGATTATCCATGCACGTAGTCTTCAGGCAAATGGCATTATTGGGTTTTATGCTGCTTCGAGGACCGAGGCTGACGACGTGAACATTTCCAGGAACCACGCCGAATCACCATTAGCAACCTTCCATTTTCTGAGACAACAAAACAAAAAAGCGCAAAATCTTCCGAACTTTTGTCTGGCTGATTTCATCGCTCCCGAACATTCTGGTCGCCAGGATTACATGGGCATGTTCGCCGTCACTGCGGGAATCGGCATAGAAAAGCTTTTGGCTAAATTCAAGGAAAAACAGGATGACTATTCGGACATTATGGTGAAAGCCCTAGCCGATAGGTTGGCTGAGGCATTCGCGGAATGTTTGCACGCCAAGGTGCGGCGGGACTTGTGGGGCTATGCGGTTGACGAAAAATTGACAAATGACGATCTGATCGCGGAAAAGTATGCCGGCATACGTCCCGCGCCGGGATATCCGGCCTGTCCGGACCATACCGAAAAAGGAATTCTCTTTAAGATCCTCGATGCAGAAAAGGCCGGGATTAAATTGACGGAATCCTATGCGATGTACCCTGCATCGTCTGTGAGCGGTTTTTATTTTGCAAATTCAAATGCAAAATATTTCGGCCTGGGAAAAATTGAAAAGGACCAGGTCAACGAATACGCGCAGCGCAAAGGTATGACTGTCGAGGAAGTAGAGCGATGGCTGAGTCCGAATTTAGCCTATGACATCTGAGCTTTCGGTTTGCATACAGTGTTAACGTTGTGACCGGCAGCCTGTAGATATGCACGCCAGGTAGGTATGCAAATAGGGTGTTTGAGTGACGTAACTCCGGTTTGAGATCCGAAAGAGCGAGCAAGTTTTCACAAAAAACATTTGAAGATTTTCAATGGGAAAGTTGCTGAATGAAGAATATGAAGTCAGGTAAGAAAACTGTGCTTTCGCGAATGAAGGCCATTGCCGCGAGAATCACCACGTTTGGCGGCCAGGAATTTTTGAAGTATTGGCGCATCGAACAAGTTGCTTGCGCTGGGAGAAGAAGTATTGCCAGAGCCCATGTAAAAGTAGTCCAACGTCACCACTAACACTTAAAACCCAACTCTCCAACAATCTGTATGAAAGTCTGCGAACACTTGAAACAAGCAAACGGAAAAACGTTGTTCACCATCGAAATTCTGCCACCTTTAAAAGGAGAGAACATTCGCTCGCTGTTCGATAACATTGATCCATTGATGGAATTCAAACCCCCGTTCATCGACGTTACCTATCATCGGGAGGAATATGTTTACAAAAAGACGCCCAGCGGACTTCTCGAAAAAAGAACCACGAGGAAGCGGCCGGGTACGGTCGGCATTTGCGCGGCCATACAAAATCATTATAAAGTTGACACCGTGCCGCACATAATTTGCGGCGGATTTTCGCGTGAGGAAACCGAAAATGCTTTAATAGACCTACATTTTCTTGGCATTGACAACATTTTAGTACTTCAAGGCGATGCCATTAAAACAGAATCGCGGTTTATCCCGGAGCCGGACGGATATAAGTTTGCGTCAGAGTTGCTCGAGCAGGTCGTAAAAATGAATAAAGGTATTTATCTAGACGACGAGTTGCAGAATACGTCGCCGACTGGTTTTTGTGTTGGTGTTGCCGGATATCCCGAAAAGCATTTCTCGGCGCCGAATCTGAAGGCTGACCTTAAGTTTCTTAAATTGAAAGTGGACCTGGGGGCCGAATATATTGTGACCCAAATGTTTTTTAATAATCAAAAATATTTTGATTTTGTGGATGAATGCAGAAAAGCGGGTATTACTGTTCCAATTATTCCAGGAATAAAGCCGCTGACGGGTAGGGGGCAGCTAACGATTTTGCCCAAGACTTTTCATATTGATATACCAGAGGACTTGTCAGAAGAGGTTGAAAAGTGCAAGGATAATACAGCGGTAAAGGAGGTGGGTATTGAATGGTGCATTAAACAGTCAAAAGAGCTGATAAAGAACAATGTGCCAACATTGCATTTTTATAGTATGGGTAAATCCGACCCTATTTACCGTATAGCTAAAGAATTATTCTAGGCAAAGGGTACCATTTTGGCTATGTTGGCATACTTTTTAAAATGGAAAGAACTGCCATATTTTTTTGGTCCGTGGTCTTTTGGTTTTCCGTTTCTCAGGCTCACGCTACCCGTGAGCTGGATTCGCTATTGCATGTCCTCCCGTCGATAGAATTAGGGCCAAAACGCATTGACCTGCTAAATAACCTGGCGTCAGCCTATACGTTAATTTCCATTGATGAGGCCGAGAAATACGCCACCCAGGCTATCGGCCATTCCCGCGAATCTAATTATCGTTCCGGCCTTGCGAAAGGCTATAAAATACTGGGTGCAACCTATTATGTCAAAGGCGAACATGATAAAGCTATTGAGTATTTATACGAAGCGCTCCGGCTCTATGAGGTAACTGACGATAAGGTTGGACAATCGGATGTGCTGAACAACATGGCTATCGTATTCACAGCGCGTGAGGAAATCGATAAGGCATATACACTGTCTAACCAGTCATTGAACATAAAGCGCCAAATTGGGGATAGCCTTGGCGTTGCGAAAGTAATTCTTGCTTTGGCGGAGATCTACATGAAGCAGAAAGTTGTCAAAAAAGGTTTGGAGTTTGGAAAGGATGCATTGAACCGCTATCGACTTTTGAACGATTACTGGGGGATCAGTCATGCGATGTTACAACTTGGAAAGATGTATCATCAGTTAAAGAACTGGCCGTACGCGTCAGGATATTATTACGAAACGATCCGGACTGCTGCAAAGGCTAATGATCACATTCAAATTATTGAAGCAAATAAACACCTGGGTAAACTT
>DASUTP010000137.1:0-4678 GCA_036374515.1 Chryseolinea sp.
GCTCGGTTTGTCGAGTCTGTTATATTCAGGGTGTACAACAGGTGGGGACAAGAAGTTTATTCTTATGAAGGATCGATCAGGGATGAGTTCAGCACCATCTATATCGATTGGGATGGGCGGGATCACGGCAGCAATCTTCTCTCAACAGGCGTATATTATTATGTTGCGGAAGTAACATTCGACATTGTATCTCCCGATAAGACGAAGACTATAAAGGGGTGGGTTCATTTGGTTCGTTAGGACTAAACAGTAAGCAAACCGCGAAAGTACGGGCGGCCCTGCGTCACATGATGATGTGTAAAGTGTGACGATTCACCGGTGATGTTGTGCATGCTTGGGGAACGATCACCTTAATAGGTACTGCCTCAAATCTGCAGTGCCTGTGTTTTCATTTTTTCCCTTATTTTTGCAGCACTGATTCAAATACCTAAGAATGAAAGCTTATGTTTTTCCTGGACAGGGTGCCCAATTCACAGGAATGGGGAAAGAGCTATTTGATGCTGATCAACAGGCGGCGTCTCTGTTTAGAAAAGCAGATGAGATCCTTGGATTCAGCTTGACAGACGTTATGTTCAACGGAACCGCGGAGGAACAGAAGCAAACGAAAGTGACGCAACCGGCGATCTTTCTGCATTCTGTAGGCATTGCGTTGACATCCGAATCGTTCAAGCCGGACATGGTGGCTGGTCATTCGCTTGGGGAATTTTCCGCGTTGGTTGCAAATAAGACACTGTCATTTGAGGACGCATTGAAGCTGGTTTCCAAAAGGGCCATTGCAATGCAGCATGCCTGCGAAAAAAATCCCTCAACAATGGCGGCAATTATCGGATTAGATGACAAAGTTGTCGAGGAGATTTGTGCGTCTATTGACGAGGTTGTGGTTGCTGCAAATTACAATTGCCCCGGCCAGCTGGTAATTTCCGGCTCGTTAAAGGGCATTGACATCGCCTGCGAAAAGCTAAAGGCTGCAGGGGCAAAGCGTGCTTTACCACTGCAGGTAGGAGGAGCGTTTCACTCCCCGTTGATGGAACCGGCCCGCGAGGAACTGGCAGATGCAATTGATCAAACCGTTTTCAGCACTCCGATTTGTCCCGTATATCAAAACGTAAATGCGTTGCCGTCTTTAAATGTGGCGGATATCAAAAGGAATTTGATTGCCCAGCTTACAGCGCCTGTCCGGTGGACGCAGCTGGTTCAGAACATGGCCAAGGATGGAGCCGATACTTTTGTAGAATGTGGACCAGGAAAAGTTCTTCAGGGCCTGGTTAAAAAAATTGTTCCTGCTGCCACGGTATCAAGCCTGTAGTTGACCGCTGGTATGCTGCCCACGTCAGCACACTATGTCATCTTGTGCACGTCCAGTTTGTCTACGCACCGAGTCAGCATGCTCTGAATGGTCAGGTCAAGAGTAGGATGTATAACCTCTCCTGCGATTTCAGCCAGGGGAGCAAGCGCAAATCTTCTGTTCTGAAGCTGAGGGTGTGGAATGGTAAGGGACGGTGAAGACATCGTGAGGGTTCCGTAAAGGAGAATGTCGATATCAATGATTCTTTCTCCCCAGTGAACTTCGCGTGTCCTGCCCATAGATTGTTCGATTTTCAAAATATTTGCCAGTACATTTTCCGGCGATAACACGGTTTGCACTTTTAGGGCCTGATTAAGAAAATCTGGTTGATCGGTTTTACCCCAGGCTCCCGTTTGATAAATAGAAGAAGATATCAGCACAGGTCCCACCGAAGTGCCAATGGCTTTCGCCGCGACCGACAGATTTTTTTTTCTGTCGCCCAGATTAGATCCCAGCAATAGGAAAGTAATGGTTTTCATTCGGGTACTTGGTGGCAAACATACTTTTTTATTCGAATGAGTATTGCTTACTTTTGAAACTTAAATAATTGAGCCATGAATTTCTGGAAAGCTTTTTTCGCCTCTTGCTTGGGTGCATTGGTTGCAATGATCCTGTTGTGCGTTTTGATTGTCGCGCTGATCTCGATGACAGGGGATGAGGAAATACAAGTCAAGGAAAATAGCATCCTTCGATTGGATCTGGATGTTCCGGTAATCGAAATTGAAAAAGAATCTCCCTTACCTTTCTTTGTGCTGGGCGGCGCAGGCCCGCAGCCCATCGCATTGGCACGCCTTCGTCAAACCATCGAACATGCCAAAGAGGATGATAATATCAAAGGTATCTATTTGAACGTGACGCTTCCCGCAACGGGCTATACAATACTTGAAGAGATCAGACTGGCGTTGATCGATTTCAGAACCAGCGGAAAATGGGTGATCGTGTACAGTGATCTGATGACCGAGTCGGCGTATTACCTCGCTTCGGCGGCAGATAAGATCTACCTGAATCCTGAAGGAGAATTGGAGTTCAATGGCCTTACGGCCGAGGTGAGCTTTTTCAAACGACTGTTCGATAAGCTTGAGATCAAACCTGAGGTGTTCCGCGTCGGAGAATTTAAGAGTGCCGTAGAACCTTTCCTATTGGAGAAGATGAGTCCCGAAAACAGGCTGCAGCTCAATGAAATGATAAACTCCATCTATGGTCACGTGCTCGACCGCGTTTCGGAGTCGAGAAAAATTCCCCGCGAAAAGCTGAAAGAAATTGCGGACAAAATGCTGGTGCGGAATGCCAGGCTCGCCCTTGAGCATGGATTGGTTGACTCTCTTTTATATGTAGACCAGGTTGAGGAGATATTAAAAAAACGCTCGGGTATCGAAGCAGATAAAAAACTTGAGTTTATAAAGTACCCGAAATACAGGCGAAGTTTCTCTACTTATAAGTCGTCCAAGAATGAGGTTGCCGTTATCATTGCAGAGGGAACAATTCTTCCTGGAAAATCCGAGAAGGGAAGTAATATTGTGGGATCGGAGACTTTTATAAAGGAAATGAAAAAAGCTCGCGAGGACGATGAGGTTAAGTCTATTGTAGTCCGTATCAATTCCCCTGGCGGAAGTTTCCAGGCGTCCGATGCGATGTGGCGGGAGATCAAACTCGCGGCAGCATCCAAACCTGTAATTGCTTCAATGTCGGATTACGCAGCGTCTGGTGGATACTATCTTGCGATGGCCTGCGATACAATTGTTGCTCATCCTCACACGATCACGGGATCGATCGGTATCTTCAGCGTCTTGTTTGACGCCAGCGGCTTTCTAAATAACAAGATCGGAATTACGTCGGAGGAGCTCAAGACGGGAGAAGTGGGTGATCTGTTTTCAATGAGCAGGCCATTGACGCCGCTCGAGCGGAACATCTGGCAAACAAGAACGGATGAAGTATACGAGACCTTTACCAGCAAGGCTGCAGAGGGCCGTGACGTGCCGATAGATAGTTTAAAAAAAGTAGCATCGGGGAGAGTCTGGACTGGAGCGCAGGCAATGCAACGCAAATTAGTTGACGTCGTGGGCGATTTTGAAGATGCTGTGGCAATCGCGGCAAAAGCGGCCGGCCTAACCGATGACTATAAAGTCCGTTTTTATCCTGAGTATACGCCGTCGATTTTTGAGCAGGTTATCGATCAGATCGATGAAGAGAATAATACCAGCCTGAAAGAATCGATGGGATCGTACTATCATTTGTACGAATACTGGAACCAGGTAAAATCCTATCAGGGCACACAAGCCCGAATGCCATACGAATTGACCATTAACTAATCATCAGAACATGACCGTCATACGAAATAACTGGACAAGGGAAGAAGTCAGCGCAATTTATAATCAGCCCATCCTGAACTTAATATATCAGGGAGCGACGGTGCACCGTGAATTTCATGACCCGCAGGAAGTCCAGGTCTGCACATTGCTTTCGGTAAAGACCGGAGGGTGTCCGGAAGACTGCGCATACTGCCCCCAGGCCGCACGTTATCACACAGATGTAAAAGTACACAAGCTGCTGGAAGTAGAAGAGGTCCTGACAAAGGCGGTGGAGGCAAAAGAAAGCGGGAGCACGCGGTTTTGCATGGGAGCTGCCTGGCGCGAAGTTAGGGACAACCGTGATTTCGATAAAGTGATCGAGATGGTGAAGGGCGTTAGCGCGATGGGTATGGAAGTCTGCTGTACGCTGGGAATGTTGTCACCGGAGCAGGCACAGAAGCTTAAAGATGCGGGACTGTATGCCTACAATCATAATCTGGATACCAGCAAAGAATTTTACGGAGATATTATTTCTACGCGCACCTATGACGATCGGTTAGAAACTTTGGAGAATGTCCGGGAGGCAAAAATTTCGGTTTGTTCGGGAGGGATTATCGGCATGGGAGAGCGGGAAGAAGATCGTATTGGGATGCTGCAAGTGCTGGCGACGCTGAAAGAACATCCTGAATCTGTTCCGGTAAATGCGTTGGTGCCGGTAGAAGGAACGCCGTTGGAGGATCAGCCGAAGGTTTCGGTCTGGGAGATGGTCAGAATGATTGCGACTGCCCGGATCATTATGCCGAGGACGATGATAAGGTTGTCTGCGGGTCGTGTTCGCATGAGCTTAGAAGAACAAGCCCTATGTTTTATGGCGGGTGCGAACAGCATTTTCGCCGGTGATAAACTGCTGACTACCCCTAATCCCGGGGTGGTCAAAGACCAGGAAATGTTTCAGAAATTGGAGCTTAAGCCCCGTCCTTCATATAAGGAAAATAGTCCGAAAATGGTCATTTTTTGATGTAAGGTTTTGCTTAAAAAGTGTACT
>DASUTP010000138.1:0-7489 GCA_036374515.1 Chryseolinea sp.
CGAACGTGGGCTAAAGCCCGCCCGCGACAATCGCCACGCTTTCCGCCAGCTAAAGCTGGCGGAAAGGGCGCGACCCACGCGTCGAAGCCCTGCTGCGCAGGCAATCTCCAGCAATTCGATCCTTCGTCCCTGGGTGAGGGACCAACGTTCCATGATCAGTCGACATCTGCAACGTGACACCTGACATTCGTGGTTATCAACGGGGCCCCTAGCTTTTAGCCAGCGGGAACGCCCCGAAAAACCGCGAGGGCTTTAACCCAACTCTCGCCGAACGTGGGCTAAAGCCCGCCCGCGACAATCGCCACGCTTTCCGCCAGCTAAAGCTGGCGGAAAGGCTTACCCCATGGGGTCGAAGGCCAGGATGGTTGCTGCCCGAGCGGGGCGGCGAGTCTTGGGCTGAAGCCCAACCGACACCACACCCACCCCCCTTCCGCCAGCTGAAGCTGGCGGAAGGGGTTATCCATCTGGTAGAAGGTGTTCAGGCAACGAGAAAGCCGGGGTTCAGTAAATTCTCTTTGTTGTAGACGAGTTCGTCGGTACTTCCCTGACGCGTCACTTTCAGTCCCAACGCATTGACAATAGCATGCGACGCAGCGGTGTCCCATTCCATGGTGGGCGCATAACGTGGGTAAACGTCGGCGGCACCTTCCGCTAAAAGCATAAACTTTAAACTGCTGCCGGAAGAAACCAGGGAAGGCTGCGCGAGACTGTTCACAAACTGCTGGGTGTCCTCATTCATGTGCGAGCGGGAAGCCACCACGCGAAGCCCCCGCTGCTTCAGGTCAATTCGTCCACGATAGGCTAACCGCCGGACATCCCCGCTTCTCTTAAGAAAAACGCCGTCGCCCGCGGTGTAATAAACATCTTTTGTGACCGGTACAGCGACAACTCCCATCACGGGCTTGTTGCCATGGATCAAAGCAATATTTACAGTAAACTCCCCGTTGCGCTTGAGGAATTCCTTCGTCCCGTCAAGGGGATCCACCATCCAGAAGTATTCCCAGCTCTTTCTCTCTTCAAAAGCAATGGTGCTTCCTTCTTCACTGAGGAGTGGGAGTCCGGCGGGATGCAATAGTGAAGCAATGACCTCATGCGCTCTTTTGTCGGCGGCAGTAAGGGGTGAGTTGTCGCCTTTAGCTTCTGCCTGAAAATCTCCTGAGCTGTAGACGTCGAGTATTTCATGACACGCTTGTTCTGCAGCTTCCAGGGCGTGGGGTAGAAGGCTTGCGAGTGAAAATCTTTGCATGGGTCAAATTAAAGTGCAAAGGGCCAAAGTCGCAAACGTTCCAGGGATTTCCGTTTCAAGAGAAATTATTTACGAATCTGCGAAAGCCTTCTTTCAGAAGTGGAACATTGAAGTTGATCAGAAATCCCAATCTCCTGTTCGATAATTTTAAGTAGCTAATGATCTGTGCATCATGTACTGGTAATAAACCCTCCACGGCCTTTATCTCCACTACAATAGAATCTTCTACGAGCAAATCGATAAGATAGTCTTTATTGAGCGCCTTGCCCTTATAAATGAGGGGAACGGGAACAAACCTGGAAAACTTTACCTTCCTGGTGGTAAGTTCCTGTTCAAGGCAATTGTGATAGACTGATTCTAACAGACCTGGTCCCATTTCCTTGTGAACAGTTAACGATGCATCGAGGAGAATGCCGGAGAGCACATTGAGCACAGTTTTATCTTGGATTTGCATGGCACAACGGATATTAAAACGAATGTCGCCAAGGTAATAAAAATTGTTTGAGTGGGGTGATCTGGTTTTTCTTGAGGGATGGGGCTTCGCCCGGATCACGGGAGGATAATTAAACCGCTGATGTGCGGAGACGCAAAGGTTCGCTCAGGGGTAAAGTTAGAAACGCTAAAAAGCAATTCGATTTTATTGCCAATGGAACTATTAAATTTTCTTTGTGCCTCAGCGTCTTTGCGGTTAAATAATGGAGAAGAAAATTAAACCGCTGAGTCGCAAAGGCGCAGAGTAGGAAAGCGGAAATCTCACCCTCAAGCATCTCACAGAACCGTGCGGGAGACTCTCACCTCACACGGCTCGTGTTAATTCAATTTTATTGCTAATGGAACTATTGAATTTTCTTTGTGTCTCAGCGTCTTTACGGTTAAATAATGGAGAAGAAAATTAAACCGCTGAGTCGCAAAGGCGCAGAGGTACGCTAAGTTGAGAAAGATTTAGCGGAGAGGCTTCGCTCAGACGATCATTCCGGCTGCCACCGTTTCGTTCGTTCCTTCATCCACCAAGATAACGCTTCCAGTGATGCGGTTTTTTCTGTAACTGTCGAATGATAACGGTTGGGCTGTACGTATTTTGACACGCGCAATCTCGTTCATCGACAACTGATCCACGTGCTCGATGCGATGCAAAGAACTTATGTCCAGTTTGTACTGAATCTCTTTTAGGACTCCCTTCACCTCTTTCGTATTATGTCGCACGTATAACTTAGTGTTCAGATGAACCGGCCGCTGATTCATCCAGCACAACATCAAATCGATATCCTGCTCCGAATTGGGATGGTTATTAGGCTTTGCGATAACATCACCACGGCTGATGTCAATCTCGTCTTCCAATGTCATCGTAACAGACATCGGTGCAAACGCCTCCTCCAGCAGCTGTCCTCCTAATTCAATGGTCTTTATTTTGGAAGTAAAACCTGAAGGAAGTACGATAACTTCTTCTCCAGGACGGAAGATACCCCCGGCAACACGTCCGGCGTAGCCTCTGAAATCAGGATATTCCTTGGACTGGGGACGGATAACATACTGCACGGGAAAACGGCTGTCAATATGGTTATGATCGCTTTCAATATGCACAGTCTCCAACATGTGCATCAGGGTCGCGCCCTCATACCACGGCATTTTTTCGGAGCGGTGCACGACGTTGTCACCAACGAGGGCGCTGATCGGTACAAACTGTATATCGGATACTTCGAGCTTGGAAGAAAACCCTTTGTAATCTTCTACAATCCTATCGAACACCTCTTCACTGTAGTTCACGAGGTCCATTTTATTTACACACACAATGATGTGCGGGATCTTCAGCAAGGAAGCAATAAAAGAATGACGGTGCGTTTGCTCCACCAAACCCTTCCGGGCGTCGATAAGGATCAATGCCAGGTTGGCCGTCGATGCGCCCGTCACCATATTCCGGGTGTATTGAATATGTCCGGGAGTGTCGGCGATGATAAACTTCCGTTTTGGTGTTGCAAAATACCGATAGGCCACATCGATGGTGATGCCTTGCTCGCGTTCAGACTTCAGTCCGTCGGTAAGCAATGAAAGGTCGACATAATCAAATCCTTTTTTCGCGCTCGATGCCTCTACAGCCTCCAGCTGATCCTCAAAGATTGATTTGCTGTCGTACAACAATCTCCCGATCAGGGTGCTCTTCCCGTCATCCACGCTGCCCGCTGTTGTGAATCTTAGTAGCTGATTATTGATATAATGTGACATGTTATTAGGTGCTATGTTTGTGTGAGATTGTCATTTAGCTGGACGGTTCTGGGCGTTATTGCCACAAAGACACAAAGTCATTCTCACTAAGGTTATAAACTTTTCATTATCTCCAGTCAACCTCGAACTTGAAACCAGAAACTCGAAACTAAAAGTATCCACTCTTCTTCCTGTCTTCCATCGCTGTCTCCGAACGTTTGTCATCGGCGCGCGTTCCCCGTTCTGTTTTCCGGGAAGCTGCGACTTCCTCAATGATCTTATCCAACGTATCGGCTGTAGACTCCACAGCGCCGGTGATCGGCATATCGCCACAGGTCCTGAAACGCACAACTTTTTTAACCGGCACTTCCCCTGGCTTTAGCTTCAGCCACGGCGACGTTGACAATATGGTACCATCCCGGACGATCACTTCACGCTCATGCGAAAAGTATAATTTAGGAATGGGTATCTGCTCACTGTTGATGTATTGCCACACGTCCATTTCGGTCCAGTTGGAGATAGGAAACACCCGGAAGTGTTCGCCCATGTGTTTGCGTCCGTTAAATAAATTCCATAATTCCGGACGTTGGTTCTTTGGATCCCATTGCCCGAATTCGTCGCGATGAGAAAAGAAACGCTCTTTTGCCCGGGCTTTCTCTTCGTCTCGTCGCGCACCACCCATCGCGGCATCGAATTTATTTAACTCAATGGTGTCCAGTAGGGTCACCGTTTGAAGCGCATTGCGGCTTGCATTCCACCCGGTTTCCTCTTTAGCCCTCCCCTTATCGATGCTTTCCTGTACGGAGCCGACGACCAGCCTGACGCCGAGGTCATTGATCAGCCAATCGCGGTATTCCATCGTCTCCGGAAAATTATGACCTGTGTCGATGTGTACCAACGGAAAGGGTATCCGCGCGGGATAAAATGCTTTTCGCGACAGGTAGGCAAGAACAATAGAATCTTTTCCGCCGGAAAACAACAAAGCCGGTTTTTCAAATTGCG
Organism: Chryseolinea sp.; assembly: GCA_036374515.1. Taxonomy (GTDB): domain Bacteria; phylum Bacteroidota; class Bacteroidia; order Cytophagales; family Cyclobacteriaceae; genus Chryseolinea. Next base: position 4,448 of record DASUTP010000138.1, read on the forward strand.
CCACCACCTCCCGGATCACAAATATTGCCTCCGCTTCCAGTTCTTTGAGGTGACTTAAATAATATTGACTCATAGTTTCAGTTTCGAGTTTCGAATTTCTAGTTTGAAGTTTCGGGTGTCTTGTTTCGAGTTAGCGTTCTATTCAGTTCGCAGGAATTTTCTATTCATTCAACTATAAACTTTAAACTCGAAACCCAAAACTAATTCTTGGTAAAACAAACTCCATTAACCTTCCAATCGACTCGTCGATGGATAAGCTTCCCGTGGGTATCACTACGTCAGCGCCCCTCGGTGGCTCATATGGCGAATCTATGCCAGTAAAGTTTTTCACTTCTCCAGCACGGGCTTTCTTATACAAACCTTTCACATCACGCTGTTCACACACCTCAAGCGGCGCATCGACGAATACTTCAATATAGTTTTCAGCGCCGACAATTTCGCGCACCTGCTCGCGATCGGCCTGAAATGGCGAAATAAATGCCGACAATACCACGATCCCGGCATCCAGCAAAAGTTTGGAAACCTCACCGATCCGGCGGATGTTTTCAATACGCCCCTCATCTGTAAACGACAAATCCTTGTTCAATCCCGCGCGGATGTTATCGCCATCCAGCAGATACGTCTTATAGCCGAGGGCATGAAGCTGTGCCTCCAGTTGCACGGCAAGCGTAGATTTTCCCGACCCGGAAAGCCCCGTAAACCAAATAACGGTGGCACGTTGGTTCATGCGCTCTTCACGCTGCTGCTTGCTTACCTTGGTTTTAATGGGATAAATATGGTCCACGCTTAACTAGTTGTGAGATGAAGGAAATCCATAAATAAAAGAATGTGAACGGCTGCGGCCGGCGGTGTCGGGCCTAACGCTAAGATAAATGCTGGATAATTACTGAAGTCCACTAAATCTCTAGATTATCGGGGTGCAAAGGTAAGGGTTAAAGCTAAAAGGTAAAAGCAGAAAGCTTAAAGCTTTTCGTGCCGGAAGCTTTCGAATTTAAGATTCTGCCTGCCGGGCGTTTGACAAGCGCCAGTACTGGTGGATCATGGCCAGGAAATCCCCCATTTCGTCAAGCGGGATCATGTTGGGACCGTCGCTGAGGGCTTTTTTGGGATTGGGATGGGTTTCGATGAAAAATCCGTCTACACCCACCGCTGCGGCGGCGCGCGCTAAAAAAGGGGCAAATTCGCGTTGCCCTCCGGAAGATCCGCCCATACCCCCAGGCTGCTGGATAGAATGGGTAACATCAAAAATCACGGGCGAATACTGGCGCATAATCGGCAGCCCACGCATATCGACCACAAGATTGTGGTAGCCAAAGCTGGCACCGCGTTCCGTTAAAAAGACGTTGTTATTGCCTTCGCCCCGAACTTTGTCGACAGCATATTTCATGTCCTCCGGTGACATAAACTGGCCCTTTTTGACTTTCACAGCCTTTCCGGTCCGTGCCGCCGCTTTCAGCAGGTCAGTCTGACGGCAGAGGAAGGCGGGAATCTGCAAGACATCGACTACCGTGGCAACTTCTTCGCATTGATATGACTCATGGACGTCAGTAACGATAGGAACGTTGAGATCTTTTTTTACCCGCGATAGTATTTCCAGGCCACTTTCAAGCGCGGGCCCGCGATACGATCCCGACGAGGTTCGGTTCGCCTTGTCGAACGACGACTTAAAGATGTAATCGATTCCCAACGCTTCACAGAGGACTTTGACCTTTGCCCCTGTTTCCATACAAATGTCATAGCTTTCGGCCGCACAGGGGCCGGCAAATAAAACCATACGATCACCGCCGAGAATAATTTGGTCAGTGACCTGAACTTTATCTTTGAATTTTTCCATTTTTCAACGCAACAATTACTTTCCCTTTTCGTGTTCCGGAAGGCAGAATATCCCTCCATCCAATTTTAAAAGTTGATACTCATCCCCTACGCAAATGCATTACTGTATTCAAACCCGAAGACCAGTACGCCGTAGCAAAAATCCCAGTACACTCATTTCACACTAATGCCGATAACTTAGGTGGCCATCAACAGCGAATTCTACGATACCATAATTTTTGCGATGGCGTACTAGTGCTTTCTTTTTTCCGAAGCCAACACGCCTTCGAATTTATCCTGCGCCGCAAGCACCAGGTCGGCGACCTCACGAAGGACACCTTCCCCTCCTTTTGCTAATGTGGTCAGATCGGTCCGCTCTTTAATATAGTTGAAAGTGTCTGCGGGACTTACACTCAACCCTGCCATTTCAAAAACACACAGATCGTTGATATCATCTCCGATAAAAGCAACTTCTTTCAGCTTAAGGTTATAATGCCTTGCTAACTTTTCAAATGTCGCCGCCTTATCCAAAATCCCCTGATGGCAGAAATCCAATTTTAATTCAGCGCAGCGTTTTTGCGTCACGGCCGACTCACGGCCCGAGATTGCGCCAACGATTATGCCGGCTTTTTTCAGATGGCTGATAATGAATCCATCCTTTACGCTGAAATTTTTAATTTCTTTCCCGGTTTCATCATAAATGATTTTACCATCGCTCAAGACGCCATCAATATCAAAAAAGATAGCCTTTATGTTCCTGGCTTTCTTCACCTGCGATTTCGAGTACCGCGACAGAATGATTTTCAAACGATTTAAACTTTAATTCTTTGGATATTCCGGGCTTAAATTAGATATTTTAGTTTGAAGTTTGAAAGTCTGCCTGCCCCGGGCCAAGAATCCAGGCTTCACATGTCGAACCAACACATCATGCGCGTATTCAAATTCATCTTTTCCCTAACCGTCACGTTCGCACTCATCTATCTTTTCGACAACCGTTGGGTTATCGGTGGAAACCCCATTCCGCCATTGGGCAAATTTCTCGATCCATTTCATGGATTCTGGCAAAATATTGAACGTCCCGCGTCTGCTGCTGAAAGGATACAGATCCCCGGGTTAAAAGCTGAAGTCAAAATAGTATTCGACAGTCTTGACATCCCGCATATCTTCGCCAGCAACGACGAAGATCTTTACTACGCGCAAGGATACGTAACTGCAACGCACCGGCTCTGG
>DASUTP010000139.1:0-9239 GCA_036374515.1 Chryseolinea sp.
TCGATGGGATTTGCCTTGGCCGCCCGGATTGATCGATACCCGATTGTCGCCATCGAAATTGACAATGTGAGGAGCAGCCCTGCCAGGAATTCGAGTCCGTTCATGCTGTATCGATACGCAAAATTACTCAACCACTCCTGCATAAAGTAAAAAGCGAGAGGAGCTGAAAGCAAAAACGAAATGCCGATCAATACTACGAATTCCTTCGATAACATGCCTACGATCTGAACCACCGATGCGCCGAAGGTTTTTCTGATACCGATCTCCTTGATTTTTTGCTGAACCATGAACGAAACCAGCCCTAGCAGACCGACGCATCCAATGAAAATTGCCACCGTTGAAAAGAAACCCATAGTATATGAGTTACGCCTTTCAGCATTGTAAAAGTTAGCAATCTGTTCATCCAGAAAAGTATGCTCAAATACGTAGTTGGGATACACACTCGACCACGCACTCTTTATTTCCTCTATAGTTTTGCGCATATCCGTCGTATTAAGGCGCACGGCCCCGATGTAGTAGGCTGTCGTTCCGGCCATTATTATAACCGGCGACAGCTCATGGTGAAGCGGGGTTGCGTTGAAATCTTTTATTACCCCGGTGATGACCGCTTTGTTGCCCCACATATCGACAGGAACTCCGATTGCTTCGGCCGGATCCTGGAAACCCAATGCTTTTGTGAATTTCTCGTTGACGACAAAGCGGGTGGCCGAATCGGACTTTACAATATTCTCACCCAATAATAGGGTAAGGCCGTACGTCTGCAGATATCCTTCATCAGCAAACTTTACGTTCGCATATTCTTTTACTTTCTTGTCGTCGACTGTGGCTTCAAAATCGCCACCCCATGAATTACCGGAAGTGGACCCGGTATTACTCATGGCAATGTTCTCAACGCCCTGAATAGTGGACAATCTGCCTTTCAGGATTTCAATTATCTCCGGCTTATTCTCAGGCAGATGGAATTCAATGACCGCTTCGCTTTCTAGGCCAAGCGGCTGCGCCATAAAATGATTGATTTGTTGTGTGATTACAATTGTTATGATCACTAGGCCTTGCGATATAAAAAGTTGAAAGACTATCAATCCCCTTCGCAGCATAAGACCTTCTCCATATGCTGAAGACATTCCGGCTTTTAATGTTTGGGCAGGTTGGAATTTTGAAAGTCTTATGGCCGGATAAAATCCCGCCAGCATGGTGACAACTATGGGGAGTATTGCGAGATATGCGATCGTAAAAGCGTCAAGCATTGCAAAGAAGCTCAACCGGTAACTTAGTATGGAACTCAAATTTATCAGCAATAACTCTGACAACCCGGCGGAAATAACCAAAGCTATAACAGAGATGATCAGCGTCTCGCCCATAAATTGCCAGATGAGTTGATTATGACTGCTGCCTAATGTCTTCCGGACCCCTGCCTCCTTGGATCGTTTCACAATCAAGACGGTGTTGAGATTGATGAAATTGATGCACGCGGTCAGCAATAGTAAAACACCAATAAGCGATAGCGACATCAATGTTACCTTTGACACGACCCGTTCACTAAAATTTTGAAAGCGGGTATCGGTATGTATCTCTGATAATGGCTGGAGAAAATATTTCCTGTACTTGCCGTCTTCCTCATTCTTACCCGTAAAATACTTTAAGTGCCAGTCCTTAAGCTTGGCTTCAAATGCTTCCTCGGTGGTGGTTTTATTCAGCTTAACGATACAGTTAAGGCTTGTTGACATTGCCCCCCAGTCGTCCCACCCACGCTTGTCTTTTCCAAGGCGGGATGACAAAATCATGCGAAATGGAAAATCTGTGTTAAGCGGTGGATCAGCAACCACACCAGTAACCGTAACGTCGAACTCATTATTGAAATTAAAAACTTTGTTGAGGGCAGACGTGTTGCCAAAATATTTTTTTGCAAGCGACGCCGTCAGTACAACCGTTTTTTCCTTTTGTAAGGCCTCGTTGTTTCCTTCAATCCACGAATAATCGAAGATTTTAAAATATTCAGGGTCAGTGAAAACTACTTTCGTTTCTTTGAAACGGTCAACCGATCCATCGTCATGGGTAATGGCAATTACAGGGTCGTATAAATTCGCATCGACAAAGGCGACATATTCAAGATCAGCAAAATCCTGACGAATTGCATCTGGAAGAACGTAAGTGATCCCAGCACTATAACCTTTTGGATCAGATTTGGTAAACTCCGTTGCGATTCTGAAAATGCGCTCGTTGTCCGCATGGTAATTGTCGTAGCTAAGTTCAAAGCGGATGATGAGAAAAATAACGATTGAGCAGGTAATTCCGAGAGCAAGTCCAGCCACGTTGATAAAAGCATGACCTTTGTTTTTCCTAAGCGAGCGGAAGGCAATTAATAAGTAGTTGCGGATCATCTCAGATTATTTTAAAATTTCATTCACTTCTAAGGGTCAGTGCCGGGTTGGCTTTTGCAGCCATTAACGAACGGTATGCAATGGTTGCTAACACCACAAACAAAATCGCGATAAAGCCCACGAAAAATATCGGCCAGGAGATTTCCACCTTATAGGCGAATCCCTGCAACCATTGTGTCATCAGATACCAGGTTAGCGGTGTTGCGATCACAAATGCGATGATTACCAGCCTTACGAATTCTTTCGAAAAAAGGATCAAGATGCTGGAGATTGTAGCACCCATCACTTTTCGAATTCCGACTTCCTTGCGTTTTTGGTTTGCAACAAACGAGATGAGTCCGTACAGGCCGAGGCAACCTATGAAAATGGAAACACCGGCGAAAACTTTGAAGAGTGCAAACGTCTTTTCATCCCTTTCATACAAACTTGCCAGGTGCTGATCTAAAAATTCATATTCAAAAAATGAATCCTGAAATACGTCCTTCCAGTTCGTCTCGACGAGTGCCAGCGTTTCGCTCAAATTATCTGTTTTTAGCTTTACTCCACCCTCATAGTAGTAGTCTGGAAATATTGCAAATACTACAGGCGCAATTTCGGTGTGCAGGGATGAAACGTGAAAATCTTCCACAACACCGACGACCTCAGCGTCAACGTCGCCCATGCCAGTCGTGATATGTCTTCCGATCATGTCATCCGGATCAATCCCAAGTTTACGGGCTGCAGCCTTGTTAACAATGTAGACGATTTTTCGCTCGCCTTCCGGTATGTCTATCGCCGCCCCCATTTCATCGGCCTCGTTGAACCAGCGGCCCGCCGCCAGCTTGATATTATATGTTTCAAGATAATGGCGGTCCACGGTTTTAAAGTTTGTAGGATATGCGCCTTCGGCACGTCCTGATTCAGTAAGGAAAAAACCAGTATACATGCCGTTATCGGAGATCGGGGCGCCTACACCGAAGGTAACATTCGTGACGCCTGGTATTTGTTCCAAGCGGGTACGCAAAGCACTGGTCACCGCTTTGGTGCGTTCTGGCAACGAAATTGTTATGATCGCATTCTCATCAAATCCCAGCGGCTTACTCCTGAAATACCGCATTTGGTCGGCAATGATAAACGTTCCAATGATTAAAATATGGGCGATAAGGAACTGGAATACAACGAGACTCTTTCGCACGAAAGCACCGGAACTTCCGGGCACAGAATAGCTGCTTCTGAAAACGGCGGTCGGATTGAACCGTGATAAAACGACAGCCGGATAGAAACCCGCAAACAATGTTGTACTGATAATTAAACCAACTAGAAAAAAGATTAAAACAGGATTCGAAAACAGTGGCAAATCGATTTCCTTTTTTAAGAATGGATTTAGCCAGGTTAATAACCATTCCGTCGCTCCCAGGGACAGCAAGACCGCGAAGGTTGTCAGTAAAAATGTCTCGCTCAAAAAATAAACAGTAAGCTGACTGCGCTGTGCCCCCAGCGTTTTCCGAATACCAATCTCCTTTGATTTTTTTTCCGACAATGCCGTTGCCAGATTGATAAAATTTATGCACGCAATCACCAGAATGAAGATCCCCAAAACACCCATCACCACGAATTCCCTGGCGTCTATATTTTCGTTGTGACCGGGATTATCCGTGTATTGTTCGTCAAAGTGAATTTCACGGAGGGGCTGGAGCTTTTGCACTGTACGGCTGGCGTCCTCAGCATTCCGGTATTTTTTACCGAACGCGGCAAACCTTGATTCAATTGATTGGGCGGTCACTTGTTCGGGCAACACAATGTACGTGTAACCACGGGCGGTCAGGCCCCACCGATCAAGAGGAAACCCTCCGATGAAGTCAGGAGTGAAAGATGCCATCGATGCAATCATCGTAAAGCTGATGTGCGACGTGGGCGGAGGGTCCGCAATGATACCCACAACCTCGAGGTCTACCTTATCGATTTTAATGTGTGTTGTCTCTTTATTCTTCAGGATTTTGTCGGCCGTCGATTTCGTCAGAAAAACCTTCCCCGGTTCACCCAGGGCAACCCGTGGGTTACCTGACAACACTTCAAAATCGAAGACTTCAAAAAATAAGGAATCAGCAAATAGAATGTCGTTAACACGCTGCTTCTCAGTTTCAATTGTCAGCAGCGCTTCTCCCTGATAATGCATCTGCGTAACAAGTGGCACCTCCGGGAAATCGTTTCGAAACGCCTTAGCAAGTGGATAGGGCGTTACAGTCCCGTATCCAGTTCCCGACGGGCTCTTGACCTCCTGAACCACCCGGTAGATGCGATCATACTTCGAATGAAACCGGTCGAAGCTTATGTCATAGGTGATAACTAGGAAGATTACAATACATGCTGTAAGTCCCAGACTCAGCCCGAGAATGTTGATCAGCGTGTAACCTTTATTCTTCAGGAAATTACGCAGGGCAATAGTGAGATAATTCTTAATCATGCTGAAAGGGATTAGGGCATGCCTGGATTCGCTATCGTTCTCATTCACGCCGTTTACAGTAACTCGGTTACCAAACCAAATGCCATATAAATAACTGACTGATCTTTAGCAAATTAGATTGACTCGTTCACTGAGACCCCATACTAAACTGTATCGGTTCCGTTACACTTTTATGTTTGAATATGATACATTTTTTGGCCACTTTAGGGCAAAATAACATTAATGATTGCCGGAAACATATTAATCATCGACGACGACCGCGACGTTTTGGAGACGGCGAGAATGTTTCTCAAGCAGGAATTCACCAAGGTGCAAATTGAAGAGTCACCCGAAAAAATACCAGCGCTTTTGAAGTCCGAAATATATGATGTGATCCTGCTGGACATGAATTTTAAAAAGGGAGTAAATGATGGCGACGAGGGCCTTCATTGGCTCCGGCAGATTCTGAAACTGGATCCACACGCGGTTGTGGTGTTGATCACAGCCTACGGTGAGGTCGACCTGGCGGTGAAGGCAATGAAAAACGGTGCCGTCGATTTTGTTTTAAAGCCATGGAAGAATCAAAAGCTATTGGGAACGATCCTTGCGGCACAGCAGCTTCGTCAGTCAAAAAAGGAAATTGAAAAATTAAAAATCACCCAGGAAAAACTTTCCGACACTCTCGAACAACCTTACATTGATTTTATCGGCGAATCGCCGGCCATCGAACGCGTAAGGGAAATAATCGAACGGGTCTCCGCCACAGAGGCTAATATTCTCATACTCGGCGAGAACGGAACCGGTAAGGAGGTGGTCGCACGGGCAATTCACCGAAAGTCGGCGCGCAACGATAAAGTTTTTATCAGCGTCGATCTTGGGTCAATATCGGAGACGCTTTTTGAGAGCGAGTTGTTCGGTCACGCTAAAGGGGCATTCACAGACGCCAAGCAGGATAAACCGGGGCGTTTTGAAATTGCCTCAGGCGGGACTATTTTCCTCGACGAAATTGGCAACCTATCGCTGGCCCTTCAATCGAAATTACTCACCGTTCTACAACATCGAAAAATCCAGCGCGTAGGCTCAAATGCCGAAATTCCTGTCGATTTCAGATTGATCGCTGCCACTAACATGGTGCTGAATGAAATGATATATGAAAAAAAATTCCGACAGGACTTATTGTACCGGATGAATACGGTCGAAATTCGTGTGCCTCCCCTGCGGGAACGGGCCGAGGACATTCCCCTGTTGGTGGACTACTTCCTGCAACGTTATTCACTGAAATATAAACGGCCAGGAATGAAAATTGAGAAATCAGTTATAAGCAAATTGAAAAAATATGCGTGGCCAGGAAACATACGCGAGCTTCAGCATGCGATCGAACGTGCAATAATTCTGAACGATGGAAAAATAATCCAGTCCGCCGAGCTGCTGATAAGCGGAAGCAATATGGTGCCTAAAAAGGATCAGCCAGCGTTAACCTTAGACGAGATGGAGAAACAGTTTATCCAACAATCTCTGAACGATCATGAAGGAAATGTTAGCAACACGGCTAGAACTTTGGGAATGACCCGAACTGCTTTATATAGAAGAATGAAAAAGCACGGACTATAAATTTTCTGACGGCGTACCCTTGATTGAAAAGATTTAGGTGTTTAAAAAGAAATAACGGTCAAATACAATGAAACGCTTCTCTTTCCAGGTGATCCTGCGTATTGCCTTAATCCTGGGCAATGCGATTTTGCTCGCCTGGATATTTGGGGACATGCGGTTGTTCTTCAACCAGGTGATCCTGGGTGTTATTCTGATCGGCCAGATCTGGGAGTTGATACACTATATCAATCTCACGAACAGGGAACTTACGCGGTTATTTTTGGGCATCAAGCATGGCGATTTCTCGATGACCTTTAACCAAAAAGGTTTGGGAAATTCTTTCAAAGGTCTGCAGGATAGCATGATCGATATTATCCAATCATACCGCGAGGTAAAAATTGAAAAAGAAGCGCAGTACCAGTTTCTACAGCTGCTGGTTAATCAGATTCAGGTCGGAATAATTTCGTTGGTGGACAACGATATCACGCTCATTAATCCCGTTGCTGAAAAAATTCTTGGAATAAAGGACTTGAAAAATTGGAAACTTCTGGAGCACCATAACCCTAAACTGGCGGACGAATTAAAGCAAGATGGGAAAAAGCTTATCGAAATAAAATCTGCGGAAGGCACGAAAATACTGGCTGTCGAGATCCGGACAATTCTTATGATTGACAAACATCACAGGCTGATAACGCTGCAGGATATAAACTCCGAGATCGAGCAAAAAGAAATTGAAGCATGGCATAAGCTTATTCGTATCCTGACACACGAAATAATGAATTCCGTAACGCCGATTTCCTCGCTTAGCGAAACCATGCAAGGAATGCTGATTCACAAGAATGGAAGTCAAAAGCTGCTGCCTGAGATCCGTGACGACACAATTTCAGATATCCTGTTTTCGCTTAACACAATACAGAAAAGAAGTGAGAGCTTGCTGGACTTCGTGGAAAATTACCGCAACCTGACCCGCGTGCCAAAACCCGTCATGCAACAGGTCGAGCTAAAATCCTGGCTTGCCACTACGGAAAATTTAATGCGCGAAGAGTTACTGCGAGAGTCGATATCATTGATGGTACAGGGAGCCGATGAAATTGAGACACTCACCCTGGATCCGAAATTAATTGAACAAGTGCTCATCAATTTGCTGCGAAACAGCATTCACGCCCTGGAAAATCGGCCCAATAAGACAATCAAAATAAATTGCTATACCGAAGAGTCTTCAGCGGTAATCGAGGTGTTTGATAATGGAAAGGGTATTCCCGAAAAAGAACTAAAAGATATCTTTATCCCGTTTTTTTCAACGAAGAAAGAAGGGTCAGGAATTGGATTAAGCCTCTCAAAACAAATCATGAGCTTACACGGCGGCCGCATCCGCGTAAAATCAAAAGTTGATGAGGGCACATCATTCCATTTGGTATTCAAAAAGAATTAATACAATTGACGCCCAGGTATATCTGTGGGCGAACTGCGACGCCTATTCTGATTTGCATATTTGAAACCTCGCGGTTATTAAGTACGTTTGTCATCGTTATATGACAATTCAATCTACATATCGTTTCCAAGCCGGAATAATTGTAGCCTAGCAGCATATTCCATTTGCTGCTTTCTTATCAATTCTTTCCTATAACTATTGTCAAACAATAGGTGTCTGCCCCCTGGGTGTTTCCGGGTATTGACATCCCTATAAAACTTTTCTCGAAATGATAAGGCTTGAAGACTATGGTTGGAATGATTTCCACCAAAAAAATTATTCAACATTTCAAAACACGGAACATCCTGTCGGAAGGGTTACCTCCGTCAAAGGATTTAAATACTGGCTTATTACCGCAAATGGAGAACTGGAATCGGAGCTCTCCGGTAAATTAATGTATGGGTCCGAACATGAACAGCTTCCCAAAGTGGGCGATTGGGTAATGTATCTTGACTATGGTGAAGCCGGCTATATTATCGACATCTTGCCCAGAGCAAATCAACTTTCAAGACGCAACCCTGGAATCAAGACGGAACGACAGATCCTGGGTGTGAACATCGATTATGCGTTGATCGTGCAGGGGCTCGACAGAGACTTTAATCTGATGCGTCTTGAGCGATATCTGACGCAGGTCGCCTCCTGTGGGATCAAGCCGATTATAGTATTAAATAAATCGGACCTGGTGGAAAGTCAGGCGGAATATGAAAGCCAAATACAAAAACTTAACCGGGAATGTAGAGTCCTTTTTTGCAGCACCTTAACTGGATCCGGAATTCAGGATGTCAAAAATGTCTTCGAGAAAGGGCTGACGTATATCCTTATCGGTTCGTCCGGGGTTGGTAAAAGTTCGTTGTTGAATGTCCTCATGCACGAAGATCTTCAAAAAACGCAATCAATAAGTACTTTTAATAACAAGGGTACTCATACGACCACGACGCGCGATCTCTTCCAACTTCCCAACGGAAGCCTTTTGATTGATACGCCTGGCATGCGCGAATTTGGAGTTACTACTGACAATAATGAAACCTCCGATGTGCTGTTCCCCGTGATCGAAGGTTTCGCCGGGCGTTGTCGTTATGCAGACTGTAAGCATGTTAATGAAGCGGGGTGTGCGATCATCGCTGCAGTACAGTCCGGTAAAATCGATCAAACTGTTTATGACAGCTACGTAAAGCTGATGAAAGAGCAGAAAAGATTTGAAATTAATGTAGAAGACAAGAAACGACTCAACAAACAATTTGGACGAATGACCAAAGAAGCAAAAAACTACAGGCGGAAATATAAATATTGACGTTGTTAAAACCGAGGGGAATGCAATCCACGGGATCGCGCTTGGGGGCGCGAACGGGGAGCTTGTGCGCACACTCGGGACACG
>DASUTP010000140.1:0-3029 GCA_036374515.1 Chryseolinea sp.
TGGCCAATGGCCACGTAAAAGAGTCGGCGTTCTTCCTCCAGTTCTGCCCGGTTGCTGAGCATCATCTGCGATGGGAACAGGTCCTCTTCCAGGCCGACGATGTACACGTTCCGGAACTCCAGTCCCTTGGCCATGTGAATGGTCATTAAAGTCACTTTTTCAGGATCCTTGTCCTTGTCTTCATCCTGGCCCGTCACCAGCGACACCTCTTGTAAAAACGATCCCAATCCCTTTTCCTGGCGTTCGGGGTCATCTACAAATTCCTTGATAGCGTTCAATAATTCCTGGACGTTTTCATAACGACTCAGGCCCTCCACGGTCTTGTCTTCGTACAGCTCGCGCAACAAGCCGGATCCTTTGGCAATCTCGAAGGCAGCATCATAGGCATCTTTGCGCTCGACTTCAATGCCGAAGCGTTTTATCATGGCTACAAAATCGCCGATAGGCGCAGCGGCCCTTCCTCCAATGAACGATTCGGCCTTTTGAACCACCTCCCAAATGGAAATGTCATGATCGTTCGCTGCCACGATTATTTTGTCGATGGTAGAATCACCAATTCCCCGCTTGGGCAGGTTTATAATCCTGCGGAAGGATGCCTCGTCCTGCTGGTTGATCGAGTAACGCATATAGGCGAGAAGATCCTTGATTTCCTTTCGCTGATAAAACGAAAGACCTCCGACGACTTTATATTTAATGTTCATGCGTCGCAGAGCTTCTTCAATGGCCCGCGACTGGCTGTTCGTTCGATATAATACAACGAAGTCACTGAACTTAAGCTGATGCTGCATTTTTTCCTGGAAGATCGAAGTAGCGATTAACCTACCCTCTTCGTTATCGGATACCGCTTTGATCAGCTCGATCAACGCGCCCTCTTCGTTCGCCGTCCAGACATTTTTAGGAAGCTGCGCGCGATTCTTTTTAATGACTGAGTTTGCTGCGTTGACAATGTTTTGCGTAGAACGGTAATTTTGCTCCAGCTTGATAATTTTCAGGTCAGGGTAGTCGCGTTCAAAATTCAAAATGTTCGTAATGTCCGCCCCGCGAAATGCGTAAATACTTTGCGCATCATCGCCAACTACACAGATATTCTGCCGGACGGCAGCAAGCTTCCGGATTATAAAATACTGGCACAGGTTGGTGTCCTGAAATTCGTCCACTAGAATGTATTGGATCCGATGCTGATATTTATTTAATACTTCAAGGTGCTCCTTGAAAAGTTTGTCAGTGTTAAATAGCAAATCATCGAAATCCATCGCTCCGGCTTTAAAACAACGCAGCGCATACGTCTTGTAGATCTTTCCAATCTCGGGCCGAAGATTGGCCGCATCGTCGCCCATGAGCTCTGCGTTCGCCAGATAGTCCTGCCAGCTGATGAGACTGTTTTTAGCAGCGGATATCCGGTTGAAAACGGTGCTCGGTTTATAAGCCTGATCGTCAAGCCCCAGTTCCTTGATAATATTTTTGATCAGCGTTTTTGAATCATCCGTATCATAGATGGTGAAATTATTGGGATAGTCAAGATGGCGCGCTTCCGCTCTGAGAATACGTGCAAATACGGAGTGAAAAGTTCCCATCCAAAGATTGCGCGCGTCGTGACCGACAACTTTTTCAATCCTCTCGCGCATTTCTTTTGCAGCCTTATTGGTGAACGTGAGGGCCATGATGTTAAAGGGATCGACACCTTTGCTTATCAGGTGTGCAATGCGATATGTAAGCACTCTCGTTTTACCTGAACCCGCACCAGCAATGAGCATGCATGGACCTTCTGTATTGATCACGGCCTCCTGTTGAGGCTCATTCAAACTCTCTAAATAATTCATCATATCGGTGTGCAAGTTAGAGCACAGATTTTTTTCGTTGCTAGATTATCCGAAAAATTTGTCCCTTTTTTAAAAATGTTTGGGTAAGAAATTTTTTCTACGGGCAATGAAAAGTAATTTTGAATAATCACCAGGGCTAAACATACACTTTTGAATTTAAAATCTCCGAATGATAGAGCATTTTTTCTCCCCGATGGATTCAGTGTCACTGCTACGGAACCTTGGTTTAAAGTAAAAGTTGAAGTCATTCAGAGTTATTTACGCGCTTTCGTCATGAATGTATCCGCCAAAGCGGATGAAATTGTTTTTGTTGACCTTTTTTCCGGAAGCGGTCTTTATTCATTGGGTTTTCAAAAGGAGATTTTTCCCGGCTCCTCGCTGGCGGCCCTGTCATCTGAATTGCCCATTTCACACTGGATACTTTGTGAGCGTGATCCCGAGTCTCTGAAACTTTTATACCATCAGGTCGAGCGCAATTTTCCACGTAAAAATGTCACTATCCTCGATCTGGAATTATCGCAACTCATCGATAAATTCAGGAGGATCATCACGCCTTCAAAACGCGGTTATAAGGTCGCCGTATTTTGTCTGGTAGACCCTTTTAATTTCGGAATACCGCTGGCTACGATCGATTCCCTTGCCTCGCTGGGTTTCAATTTCCTCATGCCGTTTACTTTTATACTGAACGACCGGTCGAACTATCAGTACTACGTTCGTGAACATCCGGAAAGATTACTGCGATACATGGGCATAAACAACCTTGACCGGCTGGCAGGAGTTCAAAATAACCTGCAATTTTATAAAAGAATCGTTCGCATGTATCAAAACAGAATGCTGGTGATGGGTTTGAATACCGCGCTATCCGTACACAAAGCTGAATCAAGGTTGATGGAAATCCCTGCGTACTATATCGGACTTTTTTCGCGGCAATTTTCGGCTAAGGCCATCCAGGAGGATGCCAACCTCAGCGGCCAACTTCAGATGGAGCTCTACGAATAAAAATGCAGGGCATTAAATTCATTCCCGCCTCTCGTAAATCGTGGTTAACTACTTACCTTTACGCCCATGATTAAAGTTGGAGAAGTTCTTGTATCGGATGATGTTCGCGATAAAGAGTTTGTTTGTAACCTCGAAAAATGCAAGGGAGCGTGCTGTGTTGAGGGAGATTTTGGTGCGCCGCTGCTGGAAGAAGAGCTCGCGATACTTGAG
>DASUTP010000141.1:0-27706 GCA_036374515.1 Chryseolinea sp.
TTTTGCACCCTGGCTGTTGTTTTAGCATCTTTTGACGTGGTGTACTCGTTAAAGAATTAGTAAATTATTCGCCTCGTTTTACCCTTTCCCTATGTTTCGAAACTATATCAAGATCGCTGTCCGCAATTTCCTACAGCAGAAATATTATTCACTCATCAACACTCTGGGGCTCGCGTTAGGAACCGCTGCCTGCATCCTCATTCTGCTATTTGTTAAAGATGAGTTAAGCTTTGAGAAGGGTTACGCGAACAATAAACAGATTTATCGTTTGGTGGAAGACTTTCCTATGGGGCCTCATATATCAAGGTCTGCAACGGTACCATTCCCAACTAAAAACAATCTGATGAATGACTTTCCTGAAGTCACAAATGCTGCATTGATATACCGGCCGTCAAGTTGGGGTCAGACGCCGGTCCTAAAGCTTGAGGATGAGGAATATTTTGAAGACAATTTTATATTTGCCGAACATTCGTTCCTGGAGATCTACAAATTTCCATTCATCAAAGGTGATCCCGCCAAGGCATTGTTGGGACCAAATGAATTATTGCTAACTGCCACTGCCGCAAAAAAATATTTTGGTGACGAAGATCCTATTGGGAAGCGAATCAATCTCAGCAATTTTGTTGACCTCGAAGTTATTGGCGTGATTCAGGACCTTCCAGATAATACGCACCTCCAGTTTGATATGATCGCATCGTTTGAAACGTTCAAAGGATTTTTTGCCAACAATCCGACGTTTTTTGAAACACAATGGACCTGGGTCGCCGCGTGGATGTATTTTACGGTGGCAAACGAACAGGATGCAGAGAAGGTGCGAAAGGGACTGCCTGCATTCGTGAAAGCGCACTTCCCAGCTAACCTTTCCGATACTGGCTTGAAATTGCACATGCAGAATGCCAATGACGTGCATCTCACCTCACACCTGGAACTGGAGTTCGAGCAAAATGGAAACATCCAGCACGTTTACCTATTTTCCTTTATTGCCATTCTGATATTGCTCATCGCCATAATCAATTTCATGAACCTTGCAACCGCGCGAGCGGCCAAGCGGGGAAAGGAAGTGGGTTTGAGAAAAGTATTGGGCGCCCATCGGACCATGCTGGTTTCGCAATTTATGGGAGAAGCTGTATTGACAAGTTTTCTGGCGTTATTCATTGCTATTGGCATGATATACATCGGACTTCCATGGTTTAATCAGCTGACAGGAAAAAATATTGCCATCAATTTGTTTCAAAATGCACCGCTCCTGATCGGGCTATTGGTTCTAGGAATTGGTGTAGGCGTTGTTGCAGGCAGTTACCCCGCGTTCGTTCTGTCTTCGTTTCAGCCAACTGAAACGCTGAAAGGGAAAGCGGGTACAGTGGGTGGTAAAAACTTCCTGCGAAAGGCTCTGGTAGTAAGTCAATTCGTTATTTCCATTTCGCTTATCATTTGTATTGGCATTGTTTACAAACAGCTGCAGTATATCCACAACAAGGATATGGGCTTTAACAAAGACCAGATTGCAATGGTTGATTTTGGGTTCAATCAATTGAATGAGTTTAGTCCCTTCAAGTCCGAATTGCTGAAAGATCCGGGCATTCAGGCTGTGAGCTTGTTGGGGGGAAGCGTGCCAGGAAAGGAGGAAGTTATTGAAAATGGCTTTGTACCCAAGGGAACACCAGCAGAACAGCAGCAATGGTTCAGCGTCATGTTTGCGGGACATGATTTTGAAAAGGTGCTGGATGTCGAATTTTTGCAGGGTCATTCTTTCCAGGTTGGAAGCTCTACAGACTCTGCGGGATATATTATAAATGAATCAGCAGCCAGGGCGTTAGGTTGGGGAAGCGACGTCGCCGGAAAGACGCTCGATCGCGTTACGGGGCCGAATCAGGCCACGGGAGAAGTGATCGGCCTGGTAAAAGACTTTCATTATCAGCCCTTGTACGTGCCCATCAAACCGCTGGTGATCATACTTGGCGGCAATGTACTCTCGGTAAAGGTAAAATCTGAAAACTTACCTGGCACGGTAGCTTCCATCGAGGGAAAATGGAAAGATCAGTTTGAAAAACATCCGTTCCGCTACGCTTTTATGGACGACAATTTCAATAAGATCTATACGAAAGAAGACAAGTTTAGCAGAACGATCCAATACTTCTCGGTTCTGGCTGTTTTTATTGCATGTCTGGGACTCCTGGGCCTATCGTCATACGCGACGGAAAATCGAAAGAAAGAGATCGGTGTAAGAAAGGTTAACGGAGCTACGACCTTTGAACTTGTAACATTACTGATCAAGGACTTTTCGATGCTGGTGTTGATTGCCTTTGTCATTTCCGTTCCCCTTGCCTATTATTTCGGAAGCAGGTGGCTCGATAATTTTGCTTACAGAACGGATATCGGCGTTTTTATTTTCGTTGTTGCGGGGATTATATCGCTGCTGCTGGCTGTACTAACGGTCAGCTATCACACGATCAAAGCTGCGCGGGCAAATCCTGTTAAGTCCTTGCGATACGAGTGATACAAAGCAACAGTGCGCCGTTACATTTTCAATAGTTTTATTTCGTTGATAACTTTTTCAAACCCGTTTCGCACGTGCTCTTGCGCATGGGCAAGCGCTTCCTGCATTTCATGAGAGTTCAAGTCTCTCCCCTCCTTCCATAACTGGCCGGCTACCTGCATGGCAACGGCCATATCATAGTCTGTCAGGAGATTGATGGTCTTGTAAATGTTGTTGGCCGACAACCTGATAATTTCTTTCGCATAATGAACAGCAGCATTACGCGTTTTATTGTTATCAGCATCGATCCAAACGGCCCCTGTTGAACCGATGAACCGTGGTGTCCAGTCTGCCGACGCAGGCTGATAAGGCTTTGCAATTGTCCAATAAGGATTTGCATCGCCAGTACCTTCAGCAACGGCAACAAGAAAGATGTCATGTTTTGGGGATGGGATCTCCCAACGAACTTTCCATAACAAACCACTCCTCCCTGAGCGTTTGATTTTAGCTTCCCTGATCTTGATGCCATTCATAAAAAGCGTGACGCGCTCAGCCTCGACCCACGCCGGACCATGAACTTCCACATCAACGGTAAGGTTATTGGAAGAAACACCCAGATCGCCGGGACCATAACGTTCGTTGACCAAAATTTTCGTCAGCAATCCACAACTCACCAGGACCTTTCCATCGGTGAAATTCTTAATAGCAGCATCAAGGTCGATTTTTCCCGGGTCTGATTGCTCTGATTCGATATAGGTCCTTCCCTGTCCGACGATATACCGGCTTACATCGTGCGAGTCACTGGAACCGACAGGCGTGAGAAAAATCCCATGATTTAACATTCCAAACCAGTCATTGAACAAATTCATAAAATTGGATTGCTGGGATCCGGAGTTCATCACTTCCATTGCATTTGCGGGAAAGGGCCAATCATTAAGGCTGATGCCAACACTGGACAAATGACGATCAGGCCCGAAAGGACGAAAATTGTTGTGAACATCACGGGCATGGTTAAGGATAATTGCCTTTGCGTTGTCCGGATCTCGAATTTTTGAAACAACATCGGTCCAATTGCTCACATTTTGATCAGGGAGGGGCGACAGGGCAGTCGCTCTAAAAATGTTAAAATGCCCGACCTTTGTTGTAAGCTCGTTACCAACTACAGCAGTAAAATACTTGTCAACCTGCATCGCCTTTGCCGCCGCCGTTAAATCAACATGAACGTTGTGATCGGTCATTACCGGCAACTCGATACCTTCGCCGGCAATGGTTATTGCACGTTCTTCGAGCGTTGCATCGCCATGTCCTGAATGAGTCAATGTATGAATGTGCGTGTCGCTGCTGATCCATCCAGTCGTGGATACTTCTTTGTTGATGCGAAATATTTTCTTGATTTCATCGCCAGCTTTTAACGTGACGTTTGCTGAATCAATTCCATAGGCAGATCCGCGCCCGGCATAAACAGTGTAGGCGCCCGCCGGAAGACTAAGTGACGCTTTGCCGGTTGCCGTATAAACAACGCCGGGACGGATTGCCAAATGCTTCGACTGCCCTGACGACACGCTTTGCAGGCTGCGGCTCTGGTTGACGATTGAAATTTTGGAAGGCATCAATATGTCACTACTCCCATCGTAAATTTCAAGGGTGAGGGAAGCATCCGAGAGCACCGTTGCGAGGGGGCGAGGATGTATTCTTATTTCACCAACGCGAATATCATCCGCTACAGGCTCACTGCACCTGATGAGCAATTTGTTCTGGCCTTCGCGCAGGGTACCCGGCGGGATATCTAGGTAGATGACCATGTCCTTTTCATCCGTTGCCAGGGGCCCTATCACCTTTCCGTTCAACATCACCGCCCAATCAAGCTTGACATCGTATTGACGGAGAGAAACAGTATGGTGAGATCTATTGGCGTGAGCGTAAAAATCGAGTAAAAATTCCTTTTGTTCTGCCTTAACCGGAAATTCCGACCACTCACGGGGTTCGGCATTTCGGACATGACGCATTGCTTCCAGGATTATTTGCTCCTGTCCATGAGACACAAGGATCGTATTTAACCATACGCTGACCAGAATGACCCAAAATCTCATATTTCGCTTAGATTTATTTTAGTGGCAATTACTAATTACATAAAAAACAGATAGCTAAAAAGTTAATCCGTGAACCGATTTTTTCTCTACTTTAGGGCGCCAAAAAAAAAGCAGTTGACCCTATGACCCATCCGTTTCATTGCCTCTTATTTATTTTCTTCTTCATCGGTTCAACAAATATCCATTCACAATCCACTGAGCTTAGCCGTATTGGCGTAAAAGGTAACAAGTTTGTAACCGCAGATGGCAAGCCGATCGTATTCAGGGGGCTGGATACCAGCGATCCGAACAAGTTGTTAAAAGACGGGCATTGGAATAAAGAGTATTTCCAGGAAATGAAGAACTGGGGCGCCAATATCACGCGCTTTCCAGTGCATCCTGCTGCCTGGCGGGAACGAGGAAAGAACGGCTACATCAAGCTGTTGGATCAGGGAATCGCGTGGGCAAAGGAGGTTGGCATGTACGTGATCATCGATTGGCACAGCATCGGCAATCTGAGGACAGAGATGTATCAGGATGAAATGTATGAGACAACGCAAAAGGAGACGTTTGAATTCTGGCGTACCATGGCAAAACAGTATAAGGATAATACCACGGTAGCATTCTTTGAGCTTTTCAATGAGCCTACCGTATACAACGGCCAACTGGGCCAATGCACGTGGCCACAATGGAAGGCTTTAGTTGAAGAAATAATTGGAATTATCAGGGCTCATGGCGCTCCAACGATACCGCTGGTCGCTGGATTTAACTGGGCGTATGACCTGACACCGGTTGCAACGGATCCGATAAACGCAGATGGCATCGGCTACGTCAGCCACCCTTACCCCATGAAGCGCAGCAAGCCGTGGGAAAAACAATGGACGGCGGATTGGGGGTTTGTCGCCGAGAAATATCCTTTGATTTTGACTGAAATTGGGTTTTGTGGTCCGGATGACAAGGGCGCGCACGTACCTGTTATCAGCGATGAGTCGTATGGCGAAGCCATTACAAAGTATTGCAGCGAGAGAGGAATTTCGTACACGGTGTGGGTGTTTGATCCGAACTGGTCACCGATGCTGTTCACAGACTGGAATTTTACCCCTTCACGACAGGGAAAATATTTTAAAGCGGCGCTGCAAAAAAAATAGAAGCAGGTAATATTGAAAGGAAATATCTGCGATCCGAATTCAGTTAAGGTATAGCATCGCCTCAATACGTTTCTTTTTCCCTTTTCTGAAAACTGTAGTATAAATAAAACAGTGCCGGTAAGATAAAGACGCTTCCGGTCAAGAGCGCCCATGCCAACGCTGTAATTGTTTTTTCCGGAGCAATTGTTTCGTACAATGACAGATTGCCGCCGCCGCTAAGAATTACAAAATCCGGAAAATGCGCGTAGGTTATAGCCAGCAAGATCATGGTGGCCTGGAAGGCAACGCATATACGTGGAAGGAACAAGAAACTTGAACCAATCCACTTCCACATGACGACCAGCGAAATTGTTGCCGACACTACGGCTGCCGCACCTACGGCGTCGCCGAATACCCAACTTACCAGTGGAATATCATCCGCGATTGCAGCAGCAAACACAATTACGCCGGCGATGATGGCAATTATATTCGTTCGTATAGCTTTCCTTATAAACCGTTGCTTGTCGTCAGCATTCTCTGCTTCACCTATCAGATATACAGACGCGAGAAAACCGCAGAGCGCGACTGTAAACAGGCCTACTGCAACAGAAAACCAATTTAACCAGGAAAAGATGTAAGCGTCGGCGAAAGAGCCTGCTTCCTGATCGATGTGCCCTGAGATCGTACTGCCGGCGATTATGCCAAGGAAAAAGGGCGTGATAAAACTTGAGGTTATGAACACGCTGTTATAAAATTCCTGCATCTCGTCCTGAACTGCGTCGTAATGTCGAAAAACGAAGGCGGTGCCTCGTGCGATGATTCCCAGAAGCATAATAAGCAGCGGAATATGAAGATGAACGGAAAGGGTTGCATAAATAACAGGAAAACCGACAAACAAAATCACTATCACGATAATCAACCACATGTGATTGGCCTCCCAAATAGGTCCGATAGCATGATACAACGTTTTGCGCGTACGCCGT
Source organism: Chryseolinea sp. (assembly GCA_036374515.1). Taxonomy (GTDB): domain Bacteria; phylum Bacteroidota; class Bacteroidia; order Cytophagales; family Cyclobacteriaceae; genus Chryseolinea. The sequence continues at coordinate 6,656 of DASUTP010000141.1, forward strand.
AGGTTTCGGCGAGATGTGAACATCTCGATAATTCCCGCACCGAAATCCGCACCACCCAATATCAAATACAACAAGATTGCAAGATACAGATATGCTATAATGACGTAGCTCATTTGCCTTCGGTTAGAGTTGAGGGATCACTAGCCTTATCGTACAACACGGGCACCATTTTAATTTGTCGATGGAGCAGGAAAACGACGGCAACGCTTAACGAAATATAGACGGCAGTAAAAATATAAAACGACCACACAATTCCCGGCATGGGCGTAACGGCATCGGCCGTGCGCATCACCCCCTGGATAATCCAAGGCTGTCTTCCCACCTCCGTGACGGTCCAGCCTGCCTCTACTGCCAGGAATCCTAACGGTAGGGCTATAACAAATAACTTCAGGAGCCAGGCTGAATAAAACCATTTCTTCTTTGTCATGGCAATGAAAAATATGACAGACACAAGCATCATGATGACACCACATCCCACCATGACCTGAAAAGCATAGTGGACGACGGAAATTGGCGGATGCTCATCCTCAGGAACGGTATCAAGACCTTTTACTTCAGATTGAAAGTCACCGTGCGCCAGGAAACTGAGCATGCCGGGCAATTCCAGGGCAAAATCTACCTTTTTATTTTTGACATCAGGAATCCCTCCAACAATGAGGGGCGCCGATTTTTGTGTATGGAAATGAGCCTCCATTGCCGCAAGCTTGGCTGGTTGCCGCCGCGCGACATCCTTCGCGGAAAAATCTCCACTGATAGGCTGAAGCAACGCTGCGACACCGCCAAAAACTGCTGCAATCTTAAACGCCTTTGAATGAAACAAAATGTTTTTCTTTTGCAGAATCATTGCCGCATGCACGCCGGCGACGGCGAAGCCAGTGGCAGCAAATGCCGCGAGGGTCATGTGCAATGCCTGCGAAAACCAGGCGTCGTTGAACATGGCTTTTATCGGGTCGATGTTAAGGAATTGCCCATCGACAAAATCGAATCCTGCGGGGCTGTTCATCCAGGCGTTGGCCGAAACCACTAAGATGCCGGAGGCGAGACCGCTTACACCAACAATGACGCCGGTAAACCAATGAAACCATGGATTAAAACGCTCCCATCCGTAAAGAAAAAACCCTAGCGCAATTGCTTCGATAAAAAATGCCGTTCCCTCCAACGAAAATGGCATCCCGAATATAGGGCCGGCATGTTCCATAAATTTCGGCCATAGAAGTCCAAGCTCAAATGAAAGCACCGTGCCTGATACGGCACCCGTTGCAAAGAAAATTGCAACCCCTTTGCTCCACGCTTTTGTTAAATTCTTGAAGACAACTTGGTTTGTGCGAATCCAGTGGTAGTGCGAAACGGCCATAAAAAACGGCATCACCATACCAATACAAGCAAAGATGATATGGAACCCGAGCGATAGGGCCATTTGTGATCTGGCTGCAAGTAGATCATCCATAATGAAATTGTTGCTGAGCTTTCAAAAGTAATCATGGATTCGGTCAAAAACCGCGCGTTGGAAAACTTGTTTCAAAAAACTGTGTGTCTACCGGACAACAAACAGGGCCGCCCTGCTCCTGGCTGCAAAAATTTTAGCCGGATGGGCTGCCGATTATTAATAAAGTTTGCGATGTTTCAGGTCTGAACTGAACGCGCATGCAAAGAAGAACAATGCTTTTTTCGGTGTTCGTTATGCTGGTTTGTTGCGTACGTTCGCCGACCAGCCAAAATTTCGATTCGCTTCCTGAAGAGCAGAAACGGCTGGCGGAGAATGCATTGTCCAGCATGCAGGTTGCCCATGGCTTGGAGGTGGAGCTCTTCGCTGCTGAGCCCATGATCACAAATCCAACAAACATCACCGTTGATCCAATGGGGAGAGTCTGGGTGTGCGAGGCCTATAACTACGATGTCGCGCCCGACCAAGTGGATGCGAAGGGCGATCGTCTTGTTGTTTTGGAAGATACCGACCACGATGGCAGGGCTGATAAGCGCACCGTTTTTTATCAAGGCACGGATCTGCTGCTTCCATTGGGTGTAATGGTACTAGGCGATAAAATATATGTGACGTCGAGTCCGAATGTGTTCATTTTTACGGATGCCGATGGTGACCTGGTGCCGGAAAAAAAAGAGGTTTTGTTCACGCGAATGAGTAAAGGCGAACATTCCACCCATTCGATGTCGCCGGGCCCTGACGGCATGATATACTTTTCTATCGGTAATTATACACGCAATATCGTCGACAGTGAGATGAATCCTCTGGTTGATAAAGGTGGATTTACAATTTCCCAAAATGGCGACCCTTATCTTGGCGGAATGGTAATTCGCTGTACACCCGAAGGGAAAAATATAGAGGTACTTGGGCATAATTTCAGGAATAACTACGAACCTTGCGTCGATTCATATGGCAACATTTGGCAGTCCGATAACGACGACGATGGAAATGAGTCATGCCGGATCAATTTTGTGATGTACTATGGAAATTATGGCTTCCTCGACGAAATGTCCAAGGCAACATGGGGTACGAACAGACTTAATCTCGAAGAAAAAATTCCTGAAAGGCACTGGCATCAGAGCGACCCGGGGGTAGTTCCAAACGTTTTGATCACCGGGGCAGGTTCACCAGCCGGTATGACATTCTACGAAGGTAGTCTGCTGCCTTCAGTTTTCAGAAACACACCCATCCATGCTGAGGCGTATTATAACGTTGTGCGTGCGTACCTTCCGGCGAGAAAAGGCGCTGGATTTACATTGGAAATTGAAGACCTTCTCAAAAGCAAAGACAAATGGTTTCGCCCTATCGATGTGGCTACCGCTCCAGACGGTTCGTTATTTATTGGCGACTGGTATGATCCGATCCTGGGCGGCGGCGCAGCCGGGGATGCAAAGAAAGGAAGAATATTTCGTGTTGCCCCCGACGTAAGTAGCTATGCAGTTTCGGCGCCCGATCTGTCGACGGTCTCCGGCGCGGTAGCAGCACTAAAAAATCCAAACCCTGAAACGCATTTTCTCGCATTTCAAAAGTTGGTCGAATTTGATTCCCAGGCGCTTTCTGCTGTCGAGGAATTGTGGCAATCGAAAAACGAAACACATCGCGCCAGGGCCCTCTGGATTCTGGCGAAACAGGATAGCAGCGACGCATTCCTGCGACAAGCGCTTGCCGACAGGAATACAGATATCCGAATTGCCGCAGTGCGAGCGGTGGCACAAAACCGGAGCGACATTGTTCCTTACTTAACCCCGGTGGCCAATGACGATAACGCGGCCGTTCGCCGCGAGATGGCAATTGCCTTGCGTTACGCGTCGACTCCGGAAGCGGCAGCGCTATGGGTCAATCTGGCAAAGCAATACGATGGAAACGACAGGTGGTACCTGGAAGCCCTCGGCATCGGGTCTGACTTACATTCCGATCTTTTTTTCAACGCGTGGAAAAATACTGTTGAAGTCGATATTGCCAACAAGGCACATCAGGATATTATCTGGAGGTCTCGCTCAAGATTTGCATTGCCCCTCTTAGCGGAGATCATTTCAAATACGACAGACGAAAGATCTCTTCAGCGATATTTTCGAGCGTTTGATTTCCATAAACACGAGTCCAAGACAAGCGTGCTTAGTTCGTTAATAGCGCGGCCGCACACTGAAGGTAAACTGGTCGCCACCATGGCACTTCGCCAGGTGGATGCAAGCAAGGTCAAGTGGACGCCATCGTTAAAACGCGCTTTGGAAGACGCGCTGCTGGAAACAAACGGAACAGTTACGTATGTAAATCTCGTGGAGAAATTTTCCTTAAAAGATAAACGATCGCAATTGCTGGAATTGGCTATTGCCCATGGCAACGAAGACCCCGGCCCGGCGGCCGCCGACCTTCTCTTAAAGTTTGGTGGACATGGAATGATGGAACAAGCGCTCCGCGCCAATGATTCTTCATCTGTCAGCTTGTTAAACAGTCTTCGAGGCAAAGGCAATGCTGACGTTTTGAATTTAGTGTCCATCGTAGTTCAAGACAGCACTAAGCCTGCGGGCGTACGCAAAGCTGCAGTGCAGGTTTTGGGCAGCAGCTGGCCTGGTGAAGAAAAGTTGCTTGCGCTCGTCAAGGAGCCAACGTTTGACCCCGCACTGAAACCCGCGGCGGGAAGTGTGCTGTTCAATGTGTACCGGAGTCGCATTCAGCGTGAGGCCGCCCAGTACCTACCTAAGCCCTCAACAAAGGAAAGTAATCTGCCGTCTATCAAGCAACTGCTGGCTTCAGCAGGCAACGCTAAGCGCGGGCAGGCGATTTTTAAAACGCAATGCATGAGCTGTCACAAAGTGAAAGATGAAGGCACGAAGTTCGGCCCTGAACTTACATTGATAGGCGATAAACTTTCAAAAGAAGGATTATACCGCGCGATCCTTTATCCCGATGAGGGCGTGAGCTATGGTTTTGAGAGTACCCTTGTGAGCCTTGAAGATGGATCCGAGTCTATGGGTATCGTAACCAACGAGACGGCTGGAGAAATTACATTGAGCCTGCCAGCCGGCGCCGCCATCACGCATTCCCGCAGCCAGATCCGGGCAGTAAGCGTGGGCGACAAATCTTTAATGCCATCACTGGCCCCTGGAATGACCGAACAAGAACTGGTCGACTTAATAGAATTCCTGTCCCACCTTAAAAGATAACGGTCAGATCGGAATCTATTGCAGGTTTGTCTTGGTCATCAAGCGGTCAATTGAATATCTGCCACTGCCAAAAACCATTAGCATGACAAAAATGATCAATAACAAAATCGGTTTTTCTTTTGTGGCAAATGGATCGTTGGCATGGGCATAAAAAGCAGCGACGGCCATTGTTATTATAAGGGGAATTGCTGCAAGTCTCGTACCTAGGCCCAGAATTATGAAGATGGAGCAAACCACTTCCGCGAACACAGCAAGTCCAAGGGAAATCTGCGGTCCAAAACCAAATGGATCCGCAAATTTAATTTCTCCCCCCGCTGTTAGTTTATTTAGTTTTGGAATTCCGTGAACCAGCATGATTCCACCAACCGTAACTCTGACCAGCAATAGACAAATATTGGCGTGCAATATCGATATAGACGTACTGAAAACAGGCATAAATTTATCTTTTACGCTTAACTACAGGACTCTTGTTAAACCAAACAAACTGTGAGGCATTTGGTTATGGTGATTAACGCCGGCAATTTGTTATAAGTGTGCGAGGATTTCCCGAATGGAAGTAAACTGTTTAAACCTGTCATGCTTCACTTCATGCTCAATCTTTTCATGTCCCCAGGTTATATGATACGGAATGTGAAATGCGTGGCCTCCGATATTTAAAACGGGCAATACGTCCGACTTCAATGAGTTGCCTATCATCAAAAAATTTTCCGGTTGAATATCAAGATGTTTTATCAATTTACGAAAATCATCTTCACCCTTTTCCGACATGATTTCCGTGTGATGAAAAAAATGTTCAATTCCCGATTTTTTTAACTTTCTCTCCTGATCCAGGAGATCACCTTTGGTGGCGACGACCAGGCGGTAACGGCCTTTCAGGTTTTGCAGCACTTCGTCGACGCCGTCAAGTTTTTGAATTGGTTTTTGCAGCAACTCCTGTCCGTATCCAATAATCTTTTCAACAGCGCTGATATTTATCGTATTGTTCGAAATCGTCATGGCGGCTTCGATCATCGAAAGCATAAAAGCTTTGATGCCATAGCCATAGAGTGGTAAGTTTTTTATTTCAATGCGAAGGAGCTCGCGAGCCGAACTATGCTGCGGAAGATATTCTTCCATGAGTTCGCAAAATTTTGTTTCTATTTCCTGGAAGTAATTCTCATTGTCCCACAACGTGTCATCTGCATCAAAGGCAATCACTTTTATGTTCATGGAATATTCAAATTCTCTGGGTATGGTTTTTAAAATACAAACTCGTTTTTTTCAATGTCGAAGGTAAGCAATTTGGAAATTTGGAATGAATCCTCCGATATCATGTTCTGCCGCAGACTAGGATTTTTTATTGAATATGCTGTTGATACAGGACCATTACCAATCATCGTTCATTTTTTTCTTTTTAGGTTCCTGGTATTGAAGCTTATCGGTAAAAGCCTGGTCCAGGAGGCCGAGCATATTGGGACGGCACCAGTCCGGGGCGAGAACCGTTCCATTGTTTTTACATGCGTAGCTGGTTAAATTATCCTTGACAGTAATTTTTTTATAGCCAATGTCTCCGGTAAGCTGAATCGAGTGAAAACTGATCCGGTATTTTCCATCTTTTACGCCTACCTCAACGCTCCCACTGTATTTCCCTGTTTGAATAATCGACGGTGTGCCCACTTGGGTGAATTGAAATTTTTTGTAGTCAACAATTAAATCGTTTACCTCAAATTCTACTGTGTTCTCGTTTAATTTCAGGTTTGAAACGTACGATAGGCTCTTGTAAAACGCTTCAAGCTTCGCCGGCGTTATCGAATCAAGAGGCACAATTTTCTGATAGATAATTTCCTGCTCCGATACCTTGAAATTTCCGTAGGAGGTTGGCTGACCGTAAACTCCAGCGGCTATGATGAGAAAAAAAATGGTAAGTCCCTTCATCGTGTTTTTTTTACAAAGATATGGAGAAGGAATGAGGTGTAATTGCTGTTGCACGATGAGGTGCAGGATAATTCGTGACAAAGGTGGGAAATCGGGTCTGTTGCCCTTAAAAGAAAACCGCCCGCTTAAAAAAGCAGGCGGTTTAAACTCGGCCTGGTTGTAGTTAAATAAATTTGTTTATGAGATTTTCATAGTACTCCTGTTTTGCACTGATTTGCTCCGGTTCGCCGTTTTTGCGGGCAAGCAGCCGCAGGCTCTCCAGCGACAATCTGCCGCGATCGAACTGTTTACCTTTTCCGGAGTCAAAAGAGCTGTACCGCTCCTTTCGGAGATCCAGATACTCGCCATCGTCCAAAATAGCCTGGGCTGTTAGTAACGCACGCGCAAATGAATCCATACCCCCAATGTGAGCGTAAAAGATATCTATTAGATCAGTTGAGCTTCTTCTGGTTTTTGCATCGAAGTTCACCCCACCATTCCTGAATCCGCCGGATTGCAAGATAACAAGCATTGCCTCCGTCAGCTCATACAAATTATTCGGAAACTGGTCAGTATCCCAACCGTTCTGGTAGTCGCCTCGGTTTGCATCAATGCTGCCGAGCAATCCTGCATCCGCAGAAACCTGGAGTTCATGTTGGAACGTGTGGTGCGCGAGGGTAGCATGGTTCACTTCAATATTTAATTTGAAGTCGTCCAACAAATCATACTGACGAAGAAATGAAATTACAGTTGCTGCATCGAAGTCGTATTGATGTTTGGTAGGTTCCATGGGTTTAGGCTCGATCAGGAAAGTCCCTTTAAAGCCATTCTTTCTTCCGTAATCCCTTGCGATGTGAAGAAAAGTTGCCAGGTGCTCCTGCTCGCGTTTCATATTGGTGTTCAATAAAGAAACGTATCCTTCGCGGCCACCCCAGAAAACATAATTAGAGCCACCCAAGGCAATGGTTGCGTCAAGGGCATTTTTTACCTGGGCGCCGGCCCAGCACACTACGTTGAAATCGGGATTGGTGGACGCTCCGTTCATGTAACGAGGATGCGAGAATAAATTTGCAGTACCCCAAAGCAACTTTACACCCGACGCTTTTTGCTTTTGCCTGGCGTAATCCACAATCTTTTGCAGTCTTGATTCGGATTCTTTTAAAGTGTCTGCTTCCTCCACCAGATCGTAGTCATGGAAACAATAGAATGGGGCGCCGATTTTTGTAATGAATTCAAACGCAGCATCCATCTTGTCGTAAGCCCGTTGCATGGCATCGGAAGCCTGATTCCACGGAAAGTTTTTTGTGCCTGGACCAAATGGATCGCCACCGGTTCCGCAGAAGGTATGCCAATAGGCAATGGCAAAGCGGAAATGCTCCTCCATGGTTTTCTTTCCGACCCTGCGTTTCGGATTGTAATATTTAAACGCAAGAGGATTGTCTGACTCAACGCCTTCAAACTTGACGGGCTTAATGCCTTTAAAGTAAGTCTTGTCTCCGAGTGTAGCTCTCATTTTGTAGTTGTATTTGATTAATAGATAAGATAAAAAAAATTAGATTATGGAATGTAAATGATTTATCCACGATTGGTAAGCATTCGCATAGGGCGCTTTTAATTTTTCCGAAGGCTCCTCCGCAAGAATAACTTTCAGACCTTTGAAAGCTTCTTCGAACGAGTCGTAGATGCCAGCGCCAACGCCCGCCCCCAACGCCGCTCCTTTTGCTCCGTCGGTATCGTACAATTCGAGTCGCGCGTCGATCGTGTTAACGAAAGCTTCCCGGAACAAGGGACTAAGGAACATGTTGGCATTTCCTGCGCGGATGACTTTCGTCTTCAAGCCCATGTCCTGAAGCACGTCAAAGCCGTACTTCAGTGCAAACACAATTCCCTCCTGCGCTGCGCGAAATAGATGTGACTGCTGATGCCTGTTAAAATTGAGTCCGTGAATCGAACTGTTAATATTTTTATTTTCCAGGACGCGTTCGGCGCCGTTTCCAAAAGGCAACACCACAAGTCCGTCGGAACCTACGGGTGCCTCGGCTGAAATCCGATTGATCGCATCATACTCATAGGGCGCTCCATTACTTCTCACATTTTTTCGCAGCCAGCTATTGAGAATGCCCGTGCCATTGATACAGAGCAACACTCCATTTCTAAGCTGCGGATTGCTTCGGGCCTGACCTACAGCGGCGCGGTTGTTTACATGGATGAATGTATTTACTCTCGACTTGGTATCGTATGCGTTTTTGTCCGTCACGCTATAAATTACACCCGATGTCCCCGCTGTTGCTGCCGTTTCTCCGGGGTTAAGGACATTCAGGGAAAAAGCGTTGTTGGGCTGATCGCCCGCGCGATAAGCGATAGGCGTCGCTTCTTTTAGCCCTAACGTTTCGGCTACCGATTTCTTCAGTTTCCCCTGTATTGAAAAAGTAGGGACGGCGTTGGCCAAAAGCGAGGCATCAATGCCGTAAAAGCTCAACAGGCGCTCTGGAGAGGAATTTTTGTCATAGTCCCACAGCATACCTTCCGACAATCCTGAGGCTGTGGTAACAATTTCTCCCGTCATTCTCATGGCAATGAAGTCGCCCGGAAGCATAACTTTATGAATCCGCCCATAGATCTCCGGTTCATTTTCTTTCACCCATTTTAATTTTGAAGCGGTGAAGTTTCCGGGAGAGTTCAACAACCGCTCAAGACAATATTTTTCGCCAAGTTGCCTAAAAGCATCATTGCCAATCTCCACGGCACGGCTATCGCACCAAATGATGGAAGGCCTCAGCGCCTGTTGTTCCTTGTCGACGCAAACCAGCCCGTGCATTTGGTAGGAAATACCTATTGCCACAATATCGCCTGCCTGCACTTTGCTTTTTTGAAGACAGGTTTTTGTACTTTTTACAACATGCTCCCACCACATCTCGGGATCCTGTTCTGCCCATCCGGGTTTAACAGCCAACATCGGCATCTCCTCTGCCGGAGACTGTGCCGATGCCACCGATTGGCCGTTTTCGGCATTTACCAGCGATGCTTTTACGGAGGAGCTTCCTAAATCGTAACCCAATAAGTAGCGAGCCATAGTATTCTTTTGCGTCTTTGTTGTAAAATTATTACTTATAGTAAATTTGACTACAAGGTAATTAAAATTTTATATTTGGCAACGATTGTTTGAAGCTAACAACAAAACAGTAAGCCTAAGGCATCGGACAAAAATTTATCGGTAAAAAAAAATGCGGCCGTTGCGGTCAAACTTGATTAATGACACCATCTACCATCTCCGACTCGATCATCGACGCCCTTTCCATTGATTGCCTAATCTTTGGATTTAAAAAAAGTGAGCTGGACATTCTTCTGGTGCAGCATGGTGAAGGGATCAGCAAAGGCAGATGGGCGCTGCCGGGCGGATGGATCAAATACAATGAAGGGATGGACGAGGCCGCCACTAGAATATTAAGAGATCTGACCGGTATCTCCAATGTCTATCTTGAGCAGCTGGAAGCGTTTGGAAATGTGGACCGGTATCCGACAAAACGGGTCATTACAATTGCGTACTATGCGTTGATCAAACACGAAGACTATACGCTTCAGGCAGGTTTTACCGCTGCGGACGCAAAATGGTTTAAGATCAGCGATGTCCCGGAACTTGCATACGACCACGCAAAGATCCTGAAGCAAGGCCTGGCATATTTGAAACATAAAGTGAGGCACGAGCCAATAGGCTTCAACCTGCTCCCCAAAAAGTTTACGCTGCTTCAACTGCAAGAGTTATACGAAGCCTTGCTAGGCCAGAAATTAGACAAGCCAAACTTTCGGAGAAAATTAATGAAAATGAATCTTCTTGTCGCCTGCAAGGAAAAGCAAACCGATGTCTCTCACCGTGCGGCAAACCTTTACCGGTTTGACAAGAAAATATACGACCGTCTCACTGAAAAAGGATTTACGTTCGAATTGTAGGCTTTCCGTTGGTAACGCATCACTTATTTTTCACAACCCAACGCATGAGATTGATCCATGTCGGATGGTAGTCGGTCCGTTTTAAAATCCCGTTCAAAATTGGCTGAATCTTTTTCAATCCAAACTCTATAAATGCCTGTCGTTCCGAAATCTGCCTGGATTGACTTGCGAGGTATTTGGCAAAATCCTCCTTCCACCCTTTCACATTGAAAGAGAATTTTTCTTCAAGGATGTTCCATATCCGCTGGATGTGGACTTCCTCGAATGAATTTTCCACATCGCGGGGCAGCCGCACCATATCTAATATTTTTAGTTTTACAAAGGTACAAAACTAATTTAGTTAGTTTATAAAAACGGGCGCTTTTTTTAAGATGTGGAAAACCATCAATTTACACAACATCAGCCCACCGCCGGCCGCTGGGATGGAAGGAACTTTTGTAGCAGAAAGGAAAGAATAATAACGGCGCCACAGCCCACTACGTTGTATAGCAAAAACGCGATTTCGGTATAACGGTAGCAGTATACGACGATGCATTCCGAAACGATCGCGGCCCAAAAAACCGCGGTGCCGCCGATGCGTTTTATATAAAACGCCACTAAAAAAATGCCCAGCAATGTGCCGTAGTATAACGACCCCACAATATTTACAAATTGTATGAGGTTCTCTGCGAAACTCGCCAGCATGGCAAAAATCATTGCCATCACCGCCCAGCCAATTGTAAACCAACGCGACACTTTCAAATAATGCGCTGACGAGGCCTCCTTCTTTATCGCGCGCTTGTAAACATCAATAGAGGTTGTTGAAACAAGCGCATTTAATTCGCCGGCCATGGATGACATCGCCGCCAGAAAGATAACGGCCAGCAGCAGTCCGATAATTCCATGCGGCAAATAACCCAACACAAAGTTTAGAAAAATGTAGTCGCGGTCCTGGGTTTTTGCATTGGGGATGGCCCTTGCAATTAAATTTTTCATATCCGTCCGCAGCATGCTTTCCTCAGACTGGAATGCCTTTACTTTATCCAACTGTTGTTGGATCAGGTCATCGTTGTCAAGTTGAATTGCTTTCACCATTTGATCAACCGCGACCCTTTTTTTTGCGTAGACATCGGAGAATTTCTTTTCTATTAATTGAACCGAATCCGCCTTCGGCGTCTCTAAAGCCCGATCGCGAAGCACCTGGTTGTAAAACACCGGCGGTTGAAAGAAAATATAAAAAACAAAGACGAGAACGCCGATGAACAAAATAATGAACTGCATTGGAATCTTCAGCAATCCGTTAAACATCAGCCCCAGTCTGCTCTCGGTAATAGAAACGCCTCCCAGGTAGCGCCCCACCTGCGATTGATCCGTTCCAAAATATGATAAGAACAGAAAGACGCTGGCCAGCAAGCCAAACCACATATTATATCGATCCTGTGAAATCAGATCTATCTTTTGCCACAGGCTGAGCTCACGCACACTTGTGACACCCGCAGGCAAGTTGCTTTCTATGTTTGCCGGAAGGAAGTTGATCATGTTGAATTTACCCAGCAGTCCGGCAATTTGGATGGTGTCGCTAAACGATACGTTATCGGGCAATTTAAACAACGCTATGAGCCCCGCCACGATCATACTCGTCATGACAACAGCCAGCTGCTGGCGCTGCGTTAAACTTACCGCCTTCGTGCCCCCCGAGGTCACATAAATAATCACCAGCGTGCCGATCACGAATGTGGTGATAGCAACGGGCCAGTGTAAGATCGTAGACAATATAAGCGAAGGAGCAAATAGCGTTATGCCGGCTGATACGCCCCGGCCGACCAAGAACAAGAACGCTGCGAGCGCCCGCGTCTTTGCGTCGAACCGTGTCTCCAAATATTCATAGGCAGTAAATACTTTTAGCCGGTAATAAATGGGCACCATTGTCACCGATATAATTACCATGGCGATCGGCAACCCAAAATAAAACTGAATGAACCGCATTCCATCTTCCATTCCCTGGCCTGTCGTCGAGAGAAACGTAATTGCACTAGCCTGGGTCGCCATAATCGACACGCCGATCATCCACCATTTCATGGAGTTATCCGCCTTGAGATAGCCTTCCATTGTCGCTGTTTTCCTCGTCTTCCACGTTCCATAAAGAACAATGAATAACACGGTGGTAAAAAGCACAATCCAGTCCAGGTAATTCATTTCAATTATTTTAATAATGTGAGAATGCCATTACCGCCATGGTCAGCCTTTAAATGAATTTGTCAGCAAGTAATAAAGGATGATCTGCACGACCAGCACGCCTAGGATGAGGTAATACCATCCCTTCCAAGATTTAAAAACGGGCGGTTTATCTTCGAGATGTGTGTTACTCATCGTAGCTCGGGTTGTCGGATATAGGTAGGAATATTAACTCTTCGTTTTTTTTGATTTACCCATTGAAACAAGGTTGGCAAACAACTTATATGCGCCCGGCACTCCTTCCGGCAACTGTCTGAAAAATGACAGACCGGTGTAGATGTAATGGCCCTCGCCATACCGTGCTATCAGCAATCCACCATCTTTGGCTGTCTCCCCCGGATCGTTCATGGATAAAAGTGCTTCATAGTTCGCATCCCATTTGTCAGGAAAGTACAATCCCCGTTCCTGAACCCATCCCTCGAAATCTTTTTCTGATAGCTTATTGGGAATAGTGAGCAAAGGATGGTCTGGCTTTAGAATTCTGACGGCCGCACTCTCATCGGTAACGCGTTCGCGGGAAATCGAGAGAGGGAACGGGGAAAAGTTGTCAGTCTCCAGACGTCCATTAGTGTTATATTGAACGACCAACGCACCCCCTAGCCTAACGTATTCCATGAGTGCGGGCATAAAATACCGGATCCGGTCTGAAACATTTAACGCACGAATGCCGAGCACAACAGCATCGACCCGTTTTAGATTTTCCCGGTTGATTTCGTCAGGCTTCATTTCCCATACTTCGAATCCCATGGTCCGCAGAGCCGTGGGAATATCATCGCCCGCTCCCGGAATATAGCCAATAAGGTGACCTTCCCTTTTGAGATTCATTCGAGCGACTTTAGCTTCTGCTTTTGGCAGGAAAGTTTGAATGGGAATGTGGTCGTAAGAGATCGTTTGAACGGCCCGGTCATATTTTTTTCCGTCCACTTCGGCCACAGAACGGATGACACCGGTCAACTCATTTTTTCCGGGAAAGACCTTAAAGTTTATCATCCGCTCATCTCCCCTTGCTTTCAGGTCAAACTCTGCTGACGATGGTTCAGCGTGCCAGTCTGCCGGCAACTCGAGCCTTAACACACCCTTCATTGCTTTTCCGCTGGAAGATCTGATCCTCAATGCAATGTTCCTGGGATTATCGTCACTAAAGACCAGCACTTTTTCAATCATGTCAACGGACAATGGAGGAACAATTTCCACGGGTCTCCATAGCTCGCCTTTCACAGGATCGGTCCATTTGTAAATAACGGGGTTTACAACGACCAATGATTCATCCCCAATCTTAAGCTTAAAAGAAACCGAGACTGCCGGATCATTTTGAGCTTTTCCTATGTCTGCCTTGTTAGTGACATTGAACAAGCCTTGCTCGTGAGGTTCCCGAAGCCAGTAAGGGTCAGAGTAAGATCTGCCAGCCGTCAGTACTTTTTTACTCTTAAAAATGGTAGAAATATTCTCCTTTAATGGAAATGATAACAGGGAATCGAATGTGATGTCGGGCGCTGAAATTTGCTGCAAGGCAACGTCAACGGATGACCTATTGATCACTTCGTTGCTGATTTCTATCTCTTCGCCAGGGGTGATCCAATACTGGGAGGCTTTCACTTCTATGTAAAGTCCCAAACAATCCTGTATGAGCTGTTCCACTTCCTTGAGCTTCCTTGTTCTCCAAACACCTTTTTCCAAAGCCAAAATTTCCTTTCGGATCTGAAACAAAACCGGCACACTCGCACCAGGGTTTTCCGCATCGAAGGTTTCAATTGCATTGATGACGAGAGGTTGTATTTTGGAACCTCCTTTAATTCTAGTCCACGTTGTGTTCACATGTTCAAAAAGATCTTTTTCAGCTCTTTCGCCTTTGGCGTATTCGAGGAACTCGGCATCATAACCGCGTTGGCCTGCTCTACCCCACCCTTGGCTCTTGTGCTGGCTGCTGCTGACCGCTGCGATCTCGGTAATGGATTTACCCAAAAGCCGGTTATACGCGCCGACGTTCAACGAAACGATACCAGGCGTCTGCTCATTAATGGAAGTATTCCACCAGCGGCCGGTGTTCGTATACAGCCGTTTAACCTGCCAGGTGCCAAATTCTTTCACCTGTTCCGGAAAGGCATCTGCTTTGGACGCAATGTCAAAAGCTTCCTGTGCCAACATCGCGGATCCGGTATGGTGACCATGCCCCGCCCGTGCATCCGGCGGAAAACGCGTGATGATCACGTCGGGTTGATATTGCCTGAATACCTTTACGACGTCGGAGAGGATTTCATCCTTATTCCAAATTTTAAAGGTTTCGTCGGAGGATTTAGAAAAACCAAAGTCAATGGCCCTTGTAAAAAATTGTTGCCCACCATCGATTCGCCTCGCCGCCAGCAGTTCCTGTGTTCGGATCAGTCCAAGCAAATCGCGAATTTCAGGGCCGATCAGATTCTGACCCCCATCGCCACGCGTCATCGACAAATAGGCTGTCTCTGCCAGTTTATCGTTTGCCATAAGCGAAATTATCCGCGTATTCTCATCGTCCGGATGCGCTGCCACATACAACACCGAGGTCAAAACGTTCAGCTTCTTGAGCTTTTGTTTAATCTGCGCAACGTCGGGTTGTTGTTGGGCAAAGGAGAGTGATGATAAAAATAAGATCGAAAGTAAACAGGTTATGCCCCTCATGCAGGTATTGGATTTATGCGAAGTAACGCAGAAATGTTCAATTAAATAATATTGGAAATGGTGAACGGTAAGCTGCATTCGTTAGTTTGTATTATTTGCTAACCGGTAATTATTGGGTATTTGCAGCGGGTGAGATATGTGGCATCAGGTTTTAAGCCGGGCCATCAGGTCGATTTCTTCTCATACGTTAATACGAAGGAAGTCCTCGTCTCATGAGATCCTGACAGCGTGAAGCATGTTTGCAATGCAGGCTTCACGCCTTCCTGACAGGTTTTCGCTCCAAAGATTTTGCGTATAATTGAACCCGATTCTCAATGCAGTCGGAAAATGAGCGCTTCCAAAAAGAAAGTTATCGCGATTAAAGTCGGTTCAAACGTTATCACTAACCGTGATGGGTTTCCGGATGAGCAGGTTATCGAAAGTATCTCCCGGCAAATCAAGATCCTTAAAGAACAAGGCTACCAGGTACTCCTCATTTCTTCGGGCGCAGTAGCCGCTGGCAGAAGTCTCTATCAATTTCAAAAGAAAGCGGATACGGTTGTGCAACGCCAGGTGCTGGCGTCGATTGGGCAGGTTAAACTTATTTCGTTGTATAAAGACATTTTCGAAAAACAAAAAATGCTTTGCTCCCAAGTGCTGGTAACAAAGGAAGACTTTAAAAGCCGCACTCACTATTTGAACATGCAAAACTGTCTGTCAGCACTTTTGGCCAATCAAATTGTGCCGATCATTAACGAGAATGACGTTGTGTCGGTGACCGAGTTGATGTTTACCGATAACGACGAGTTGGCCGGTCTGGTAAGCGCCATGATGAACACTGATATACTTATCATTCTAACCAATGTGGATGGCATTTACGATGGCGATCCCGACCTGCCCGGGACAACATTATTGACAACATACGATCCAAAAAAAATCAATCTGCAGCAAATTGCAACGCGGAAAAAGTCAGGTTTTGGGCGAGGTGGTATTTTGACTAAATGTCAGACGTCTGAAAAAATCGCAAGCATGGGGATCCCCGTGCACATTGCCAACGGCAGGACTGGTGACATTATTCTGCGCGTAATGAAGGAAGAAGCCATCGGAACCCGCTTTCCTGCAAAAAAGATAACATCAAACTTCAAAAAGTATATGGCTCACGCTTATGAAGAGCCAAAGGGAAAAGTGGTTATTAATCCGGGTGCGAAACAGGTTTTGTTGTCGCCGGAGAAAGCCCATAGCTTACTTCCGGTTGGCATTACGCGCGTCATCGGCAATTTCAAAAAAGGAGACATTATACGCATCGTGGATGAAAAGGATAGCGAGGTCGGTCTGGGACTGGCAAGATATGGATACAAGAAAGCAAAAGAAGTTTTGGGACAAAAGAATCAGCCCGCTTTGATTCACTACGATCATCTATATTTGCATTGATAATTCAGATTCCCCAAAAGTGCTGAAAAATACATTTAAGTCGGTACAGGAGGCCAGTCGAAAATTGCCCCTGCTGAAAGAGGAAAAGGTAAATCAAACCTTAAGGGCGGTAGCTGCGGCCGCAGAAAAAAATTCTGACAAGATCATCGAGGAAAACCGGAAAGACCTTGAGCGCATGCCTGAAACCGATCCAAAGTACGACCGGCTGAAATTGACGGAAGAGCGCATTGCAGGTATAGCAAAAGATCTTCAGAACGTGGCGACACTCCCCTCGCCGCTGAACCTTACACTTGAAAAGCGAACGCTGGAAAGCGGGCTACATATTGAAAAAATAACGGTCCCCCTGGGCGTTGTAGGAATAATCTACGAGTCGCGGCCCAATGTAACGTTTGACGTATTTTCCCTGTGCTTAAAATCCGGCAACGCGTGTATTCTCAAAGGGGGAAGCGATGCTGAATATTCAAATAAGTTTATTGTAAATCTCATTCAGGAGGTGTTGCTGGCGCAAGGCATCAACCCGCGGATCATTTCCCTTCTGCCTGCTGATCGGGAAGCTACCCGGGAATTGTTAAATGCCGTAGGATATGTTGACATTATCATACCCCGGGGCAGCCAGAACCTTATTGATTATGTTCGAGACAACTCTAAGGTGCCGGTCATCGAAACGGGCGCAGGGATCGTTCATACTTACTTCGATGCCAGCGGTGATCTTAAGAAAGGCGCCGATATTGTTTTTAATTCAAAGACACGCCGCGTAAGCGTTTGCAACGCGTTAGACTGCCTGATCATTCACCAAAGCAGACTTAGTGACCTGTCTGCGATTACACAAAAGCTGGCAGACAAGAATGTACAGATCTATGCAGATGAAAGGGCATTGAATTCGTTGACCGGGAAATACCCGCAGGAGTTATTGGAACGTGCAGAGGAAAAACATTTTGGAACGGAGTTTCTCGATTACAAAATGAGCATCAAGACCGTGGCAACCATTGACGAAGCCCTGGACCACATTTTCAGGTACGGTTCCAAGCACAGTGAAGCCATCGTAGCAGAAGATCCATCCGCCATAGATATGTTCCTAAAAAATGTGGATGCCGCTGCAGTTTATGCAAATGCATCCACGGCGTTTACCGACGGAGCCCAGTTCGGACTAGGTGCGGAAATCGGTATCAGCACCCAGAAATTGCACGCACGCGGACCAATGGCACTTCGTGAAATGACTTCCTATAAATGGCTAATTCGAGGTGAGGGAACCGTGAGACCGTAACGGCCCACGGATAAGATGTATTGGCAGCGAGGGTGATCCTAGATAAATGATTCCGTTTAAAGAATGAAGCGGTAGGTGTATTTAAGCATAAAAACATTGTGCCCCTTTTCGGGGAAATTGAACCGGTATCGTTCGAGTACCTTGCCTGGTTGATCATAAAAATCCCCATTGAGATCCTGGCTCCACACAAGGAAAAATGTTGATCCGGGAATGTACTCCCAGCGTACCACCATGTTTGACCGAAATTGTCCGACGTTGAAGTCAGGTTTTGAAAATTTATAATCGGGTATCCCATCGGTATTTTCATCGATGGCGTATTCTTCATCCTGGTCGTTCAGGCTGATCCATTCCGCCGGAATTTCCGTATATCGTTTGTGAAAGTCGGAAGCATTTGCATCGGTGATATATTTAAAATTGCTGTAGGATCCTGACGTGCCGAAAGGCTGCCCCCAAGCCTGGACCGATAAATTTGGCGTTACCATGTAAGTCATTCGCAGGGATAGCCTCGCCGTTGTTTGGTCGATCTGTCCGACGATATACCGGTTTTCATCACCGACTGTCCCTGTATTGACATATTGCATTTTATTGGTGTTGTGGCTAAAGCTCGGTGCCAGAGAAATGCTCAGGGCATCGATCGGTTTATAATTCACGGAAAGGTCCAGTCCTTTGCTTTCCGAATAGTCTTCAAGCCCGCGGCTGGCGCGGGGTCCCACCGAAAGGTTGAGCTTTTTGCGCTGGTCCGTGGATATCCAAAGCCAATAACTATAACTTCCAGGATAGCGCAACGCTGGGCCACCACGCAGATTTGCGTTTGACAGATAATGCGCCGAATAAGACGCGCCTGCGCTAAGCGACCAAAAGTTTTTGAATTGCAGCGAACTGTTGGCGTCGTACCCTTTCGAGGTGTTTCGTCGGTCGAAATCCCAACCCAGGGATTGTCCTCCGTTTATCCGAAATGACCTGAAAATACCTACAGGGTTTAGTATCCTGTATTGAAGCCAGCTCCATTGTGTCATAAGATCGGTTTGCGAAAGAAAACCGATATCATTAAGCTCAAGCTGCGGCGAAAGCCAGGTATAGCCAGCTTCGTAAATGAATTTACCACCACGTTTTCCATAGACAACGGTGGCGCCAGTACCTGTAAGGGATGTGCGTGTAGTGTCTACGTTTGCATGATCGTTGTCCGGTCGCTGAAAATATCTTTCCGGAGCTTCCTGCGTTATTGTGATTGCTTCTTCGCTTCCCCTGACATTGCTGAAAACCGTTTTGGCGCTCACAAAATGTTTTCTGTTGTTCCAGTTGTGGACTACGTCCACCCCGCCCGAATAGGCATTTTTATGAAGCCATTGAAGATTTTCATCATTGAGGTTTCGATTAGTGCCTGTAAACATCCCACCCACGACCGTATTACCTTTATTGATATCCTGCTGCACCCTTCCTACAACATAATTTGTCAAAGGCTCGACCATGGCCGACTTTCGGAAGCCCACGCTGTCGATCTCAGCACGCTCGGGTGAAGTGACGGATTCCAGAATACCCCAGGAAAAACCCTTCTTGTTTTTGCCCGTCAGCTTTGCAGCGCCGAGAATGGTGGTATACGGATTTCGCTTTACATACTCATCAACCCCGTCGTCGACGTCGTTTTGGTCGGTTTCAACCGAATGCTGCGGCGTTCTTCCGATGCGTCGGGAATAAAAGAGATTGTTGCTGTTAAAGCCAGTGACCGGGAAATTGAGTGTGCTGTTGCCTTCAATAAAAAATGGCCTTCGTTCCTGGAAGAAGACGCGAAAGGCGCTGAGATTTACCTGCGATGGATCTGCTTCAACCTGGCCGAAGTCAGGGTTAAACGTTAGATCCAAGGTTATATCGCTGGTGATGCCAATTTTTGCATCGAGCCCTACGTCCGCAGCAGATGACCGACCTGTAACAAAGGGATTGCCTTCTTCTTTTTGGAAGCGCTCTGTTTTTGCAACAAGGTACGGCTGAATCTCAACCTGTTTTTGCGGTTTGATCCCGCGGATCCCTTTCAGCTCTCCAAACAAGTGTACCCAGCCGGTCGCGTCCGGCGGGATGTATTGCCAATTAGATTGTTCTTGTTTTCTAAAAAGCTGACGCCCGATTTGAAGGCCCCAGGTATGTTCTTCCTTGTCTGCAAATCGCAATTGGCTTAATGGAATTCTCATCTCGGCGATCCAGCCATCCGCGTCTACGTTTGTCTGCAGGTACCAGATTGGATCCCAATTTACGTCCCAGTTGCCGCCGTTGTTCGACACGTATTCATCTCCTTTGACACCGGATACCGCTGCCGTAAAGGAG
The DNA here is from genome assembly GCA_036374515.1 of Chryseolinea sp. GTDB lineage: Bacteria > Bacteroidota > Bacteroidia > Cytophagales > Cyclobacteriaceae > Chryseolinea. Next base: position 27,000 of record DASUTP010000141.1, read on the forward strand.
AAGGCCGTTCGCTTGTCATTATAACTGTCGATGTTAATTTCAACCTGATCCCCTTCGAATCCGTCACGCCGCGACATACGGCTTACAATCTTGTCTGGCTCAGGATCAAAATTCTTCAAAAGAACATATAGATTCTTGTCATCGTACAATATTTTAAATCTTGTTTGGACAGAAGCAGGCGCACCCGCGTCGGGCGATCTTTGCAGGAAATCACCACCACCCCAAGCCACCTGATTCCAGGCAGCATCATCACCACGGCCATCAATCTTCGGAGACTCGCCTATCAGGCGCTGCGTGGTGTAAGATTTTAGAGAATCAGTTTGTGCGTACAGGTTCGGGCATGTGCCGATGGTGCAAAAAATTATGAACAAAAAACTTATGACCGACCTGTTCACTTTAGACTTCATGACTTGATCCAACGCGCAAATTATCGTCAAAACAGTAAAAAATGGTTTCTATCTCTGAGTGTATCTTACCTCGATGCGATCAAGGTATCAAACCCTAAAATTACGACGATAAAGCAAATTTTTGGCTTGCAAAGGCTGAGCGCGGCACTCTATTGAAGGAAAAAAAGGGACTTACCGCAAGTCAATGTTAAAGGGCAGCACCATATTATCCTGAAGGAAAGGGGGTTAACAATTAATCGGGCGAAAGTAGCATTTTGCGTATAACTTATGCCGTTTTGCGTCCGCCAGCCCTATGACCGC
>DASUTP010000142.1:0-2585 GCA_036374515.1 Chryseolinea sp.
GTACCCTTTCCGGTGCAGCTCATAGACGTAGCACCGTCGCCAAAGTATTCGATGATCGCACCTGTTCCGCCTTTTACGGTCAGGATACCAGCCACTTTTAATATTACGTCCTTCGCGGAGGTCCATCCATTCAACCGGCCGGTCAATTTTATTCCAATCAGCTTGGGAAACTTCAGCTCCCAAGGCATACCCGCCATTACATCGACGGCATCAGCGCCACCCACACCAATTGCCACCATGCCGAGGCCGCCGGCGTTTACCGTGTGCGAATCCGTACCGATCATCATCCCGCCGGGGAAAGCATAATTTTCCAGCACGACCTGGTGGATAATTCCTGCTCCAGGCTTCCAGAATCCCAGTCCATATTTATTGGATACAGAAGAAAGAAAATCGAATACTTCCCTGCTTTCATCATTTGCGATTGTTAGATCTTCCTTAGCCCCGGTTCTTGCTACAATAAGGTGATCGCAGTGAACGGTAGATGGTACTGCTACCTTTGGCCTACCGGCAGACATGAATTGGAGGAGTGCCATCTGCGCGGTGGCATCCTGCATTGCAACACGATCAGGCGCAAAGTCCACGTACGACTTACCCCGTCCGAAGTTTTCGAGCTTTTGATTGGTATCCAGATGAGCGTAAAGGATTTTTTCGGAAAGCGTAAGAGGTTTTTTTACAATACTTCTGGCTTTGGCGATGCGGGAAGGCATCTTGCTGTACAAAGCCTGGATCATGTCTAAATCGAATACCATAGGTTTATTTTTTAGCAGGAGCAAAAGTAATAATTTTTTCCTGGGTATAGCGGAATGCCCATTTCCTGAAAAAGGCTTTTTCTATAAATGGGAGCACTATTCGTGCATTTGCCTGCTTAAGCAATCTTTAAAAGAAAACGGCCGACGAGTTCCGACCATTTCCTGATCAAGAACAGAACGTGTACGCCATTGCAAAAATTACGGCACGGTGGATTTAGTTAGATTGGCTATGGGTACCGGATTACTTATTGATAAAGAGTGTACGTCGATTTTTGCTGCTACGTACTAATTATTTCGCATTAATATAATTTAGGAACTCACGTTTGATATTTTCGTCCTTAAATTTTCCTGAAAAGTAAGCAGTACCCGTCTTGCTGTTGGTATCGCCTACACCGCGCGACGCTACGCACATATGGTTCGCGTCGACCACGACGCCCACGTCCTGAGTGTGTAAAACTCTTTCAATTTCCCGCCCAATCTGAACTGTCAACCGTTCCTGGACCTGAGGGCGCTTTGCAAAATACTGAACGATCCTGTTGATCTTAGAGAGGCCGATCACCTTGCCCGATGAGAAATAGGCGACATGCGCCTTTCCATAGATGGGTACGAAATGGTGCTCGCAGTGGGAGTAAAAAGTAATGTCTTTTTCGACCAGCATTTGGTCGTAGTTATACTTGTTCTCGAACAGCCGCGCATTGGGACGGTTCTTCGGATTCAAGCCGGCAAACACTTCCTTTACGTACATCTTTGCTACCCGTCGTGGCGTACCATTGAGACTGTCGTCGGTGAGGTCTAGGCCCAGGATATTCATGATCTCCCGAAAATGCTTTTCAATCCGCTCGATCTTCACTTCATCATCCAGTTCAAAAGCATCTGCCCTCAAAGGTGTTTCAAAAGAAGACAGCACGTGACCATCGTCTGTATCGTCGTCCGGGATATTAAGAGGCTGGATATTCAACAAAATTTCTTTCTGTCTCATATAAAGTGATTTTCAGTTCAAAATTGGAATCTATTTTTTGTCGCAGTATCCTCCAAATCACGACGGCGATGTTTTCGGCGGTGGGATTCAGATTCTTAAAGAATTCAGTGTCTAAGTTTAAATTTTTATGATCCAATTTCACCAACACGTTTTCGCGTATGAGATCGCTTAGCAATTTCATGTCAAATACATATCCGGTCTTAGAATCAGGTTCTCCGATGACGCTTACGATGACTTCGTAGTTGTGACCGTGGTAATTGGGATTGCTACATTTTCCAAAAACTTCTTCGTTTTTTTCCGCTGGCCATTCGGAGTTGAATAATCGATGAGCTGCATTAAAATGTTCTTTCCGTGATACCTTTACCTTCATGGTGTTAAAGTAAACATGATTCGCCTCAAAAGGTTCCTTTTCCCTTTGGACTGCAATCTAAACCAATACTGACCAAAGCCCAATGAATCAACATTTTTGACCTGTTTTTCCGCAAGGGATTACAATTAAACGGTTTTGCAGGAGATGCGTTGTCAGCCATCCGCGGCATCCATTAAAATAGAGCTGAAACCCTGATAAAAGTTACAGGAATTGCTCTGCCAGTATACTTAAAAGTAAAATGATTTGCGTTAGGGGATTTTTCACGCCTTCAGCATTGTTAATAAGGTCCTGTGTCCCGCTCAGCGGGTCATACGTCACGCTTTTTTGACATTTTCGTTATCAGAAGATAACCTGACTACCGAGGGCTAACAGAGTGAGCAGGACAACTAAAAGTAACCGATATTTAGGGTTCAAAGGTTAAAAAGTTTGGTTAAGGGATTCGAAGATATATCTTATAAAGTAATTATTCACCAAACATTGAAATATT
>DASUTP010000143.1:0-3621 GCA_036374515.1 Chryseolinea sp.
CAAAGCGGGAAGAACAAGAAGCCTTTGCCGAATTTATACGAGAAGTATCAGAATTAAGCCGATCGAATTGCTTCAATCCCTGAAAGTAAAACCTCCGGCATCTTGGTTGCTGGTAAATTTTTTTAAATTGCTTATCAAGGTAAGGTTGTGTAACATGTCTTAGGCTGAAAACATACCTCACTCAAAAAAAGGTAAAGGCAGGGCTCCATGAGAATTTTGATTTTTATTGTAATAACGTTCTCAGCCTGTTTTTACAGTACCGCGCAATCCGACACCATTCGCAATAGCAGCATCCAGCTATTGGTTGGGGCGGTCAATAGCCGAATGGTAGATACAGGACTTACCTTTAACCGTCAACCTTTCAGCGGAACGTCTTTCAAATTTTTTGCAGGCTATGATCGCAGGCGCACTAAGAATATGCTGCTGGGAAGCTTTGAGATTAATGGCGGCAAGCTAAAAATGAAAGGCGAACAGGTATCTGCGAATATCACCAATGGTGAGATCGCGGCCAGTTATTTGTTTAAGACTGCGTCCTATAGAATTTTTGGAAAGAAGACGAGGCTTTATACGGGACCGAAATTCAGCACCGCCATAAATTACGTTGACGCCACGGAGAAATTGGACAATGAAACACTTGTTGCTATTCATGGATTCTATCTACACGCTTTTCAACAAATCCAATTTGACAAGTCAAATTTTCTGGATGTCAGTATTACTTTACCCACGGTTGCCTTTTCAAAGCGACTTGTCACGGATGGTGGTTTATATGACCCGGATAACGACCATCTGATCGATATTCTGTTCGATGACAGCGAATTTTCACTTGGCAAGATGATAGAATTTGACGCGGCCTGGATTAAACGATTAGGCCGGCATACGGATATTACATTTCGTTATCGCTTTGCCTACATGTCAAATTCCGAGTTTGGAGATTTTAAGTTTTACAGCAATGAAGTATTGGCAGGTTTTAAATTTTATTTCAAAAATGAATAGGTACCTCCTCATGTTGATAGCCGTGTGCTTAGCCTCCTGCGATGAAATGCTTCTCAACGATGGGGCTGGCACTACACTTGGGGAGAAGCTGGATCCTCCTGAACAGCTGGACGACGGGTGGGCCGTTTCTTCGCCTGCAACGGAAGGAGCTGATGCTGCGGCCCTGGAAGATCTTATTCAAGATCTTCAAAAAAACTCCGTAAATATTCATGGCGTGTTGATTGCCAAAAACGGGAAGCTGATTACCGAAGCTTATTTCGACGGCTGGCATGGAAAGCGATTTCAAAGCCTTCGGTCTTCAACAAAAAGCGTCGCATCAACGCTGGTAGGAATAGCTATTGACAAGGGTTATGTCGTCAACGTAAATCAAGGGGTTTTTGATTTTTTCCCAGAATATGCCGATTTGAAGACGTCACAAAAGGAGACCATACAACTACAACATGTACTGAGTATGACGGCAGGATTGAGTTGGGAACAGGAAGCTTTTCCCGCCGACGATCCACGAAACGATGAGGAGCAACTGGGAAATAGCAGCGATGGTTTTCGATATCTCCTGGAGAAGAAGGTAGTGGCAGAACCTGGAACGCTATTCAAATACAATAGCGGATGCTCCGATTTGTTGTTGGGCATTGTGGATCATAGCACAGGAATGGCCGCTGACAAATTCGCAGAAGAATATTTATTCAAGCCGCTAGGGATTAGAAACTATGGATGGCGTAAAAATTTAAATGGCTACCCTAACGGTGCGTACGGGCTTCACCTTTTTCCACGTGATATGATCAAGATCGGCCAATTGTTTTTAGACAGCGGCAAGTGGAAGGATCAACGGGTTGTCTCAGCGGCCTGGGTTAAGCAAGCGACGACGGCGTATTCTCAGATAGGGAGCGATTATGGCTATGGGTTCCAATGGTGGACCAGGAAAAACAACGTTGGCGGTAAAGTGATCAAGCGATATCTCGCACAGGGCATGGGCGGTCAGATAATTTGCGTTGTGCCAGAATTGAATGCTGTCGTCGTGCTGACAGGTACCAATTTTGACAATTCAAAAAGTCAAATTCCTTTTAACATTTTACAATCGCGCATTTTACCAGCGTTGTTACCTAATTAAGCCTACTGCGCACGCTCAGTCATGGGATCATAGTAAGTTCACATAATTGTTCAATATGACCATCGCTCAATGATCATTGAAGGTCGTTGGTCTGGACCTGCAAAACCATAAAGCGCTTATAGGCTTACGTTGTATGAAGGTGGTGCGGAGGATAATGGAAATAACAAAATATCATCCAGGAAAACATCCCCCTATTTGGGCGATGTGACACCCGAGATTAAGAATAATCTTTACTTATATTCTGCTACCACCACCCCACTATGAAATTGTACAAGCTAATTATCGCCTGCCTCTCCGCAATGGTGTCAACAGTCTTATCAGCCACACCAATTACCTTGCATATCGACAACACCCATTCGTCCATTCAATTCACTGTTCCGTTTTTAGCGATATCCGAGGTAACAGGACGGTTCGAACGATTCTGCGGCAACTTTGTATTTGATGAGACAAACATTGTGTCATCGCGCATGGACCTCTTTATTGACGCGTCCAGCATCAATACCGGCCTTAAGATCCGCGACCGTGATTTGATTGATAAATACCTCCAAACAAAAAATTACCCAATCATCTATTTTAAAAGTAAGTCAATTCGTCTATCCAAGCCCAAGCAATTCGACGTAGTTGGCGACTTGCATTTGCACGGAGTGACCAGGGAATTGCAAATCACGCTAACCGTTATTGGCGACATCATCAACAATGAGAAAGCCAGGGAGATTGGCTTTAAGCTGCCTGCACTCATGCTCAACAGAACCGAGTATGGAATACTGGAAGGTGCCATGGGCGGTGGCTCCGTGGGAGACACGGTGACAGTCTCGGCTGTCATTCGCGTACGTGATGTTACACCCTATCGAAAGGACTTCGATACGCGCTACCCGGAAAAAAAATCTACGGTGACATTTCCTTACTCGGGAAGCTTTCACGGTACTGCCGGAGAGCGCATTGACCTGATCGAGGATAAAGGGAACTATTTTCTTGCGTTCAGCGATGACGAATGGAGTTGGTTTGCGCAGGCGAAATTGGTCGGCCCAAATCTTTACAAGCTTTTGTCATTCGCCAGTCTTATTGAAGTTAAGGCAGGCATGATCACGTTCACAACAGCTGGCGAGCCACCGAAAGTTTTAAAGTTTAAACACTGAGCCAAATCAACAAAAGCGTAAACTTGGCAAATCGCGCTGCAGTAGAGCTGGTTTAAAATAGCTGTCAAGCCAAAACGTTTTTAACGCAAAACCCGAGGGAAAAGACAGGGCTAAATGCATTTATTCCTCAGCGAACCTTTGCGCCTCAGCGCCTCAGCGGTTTAATTTTCTTTCTCCGTTATTTAACCGCAACGACGCTGAGTCGCCAAGAAAAATTCAATAGTTCCATCAGCAATAAAATCGAATTCCTTTTGTTTCGAAATTTATTCCTCAGCGAACCTTTGCGCCTCAGCGCCTCAGTGGTTTAATTTTCTTCCTCCGTTATTTAACCGCAAAGACGCTGAGACGCAAAGAAAATTCAATAGTTCCATCAGCAATAAAATC
>DASUTP010000144.1:0-5125 GCA_036374515.1 Chryseolinea sp.
GTCATATTTTGTATGGCGCAACCCCATGACGAGCCCCTCGTCGTTTGTTGCCGTGACTTTTAAATCTCCGCTTATGCTCTCACCTCGTACAGCCCATGAGTGGTAATGGGTACCCTGAAACGTTTTTGTTACACCTTCAAAGAGATATTCACCGTCGTCCTTCACTTCCACAGTCGATGTAACGCCATGAAGGACTTTCGGAATATTGAAAAGCGAAGCGCCGTATACTTCTCCTATGCCCTGATGACCCAGGCAAATCCCCAGGATGCTTTTTGAAGGGCCATACGTTTTGATTACTTCCTTCATGATACCGGCTTCGTCCGGAACGCCAGGCCCAGGCGAAAGTAAAATCTTATCATACTGCTTAACATCTTCCACGGAAATCTTGTCATTTCGGTAAATATCTACCGAATGTCCCAATGCCCTGATGATGTGGACAAGGTTGTAGGTAAAAGAATCGTAGTTATCTAATACTAGTATTTTCATGTTCTTATATTCAAAATTTATAGGATCAAAAAATTCCAGGATCTTTCGTCATGAAACCTTTCCCTCATTGCTATTTGTTCGACTAAATTCTTACCAATATTCATCTTTGGCTTCTACTAAATTTTTTCGGCCAGCAGCACTGCTTTCCGGAGCGCCTCCAGCTTGTTGTTCACCTCCTGCAATTCGCTTTCTGATTTCGATTTTGATACCACACCGGCTCCAGCCTGAAAAATGAGTTTATTGCCGTGGCTCAGGAAAGTCCGGATCATGATCGCGTGATTGAACGATCCATCGAAGCCGATGAATCCGATAGCTCCCCCGTAATACCCGCGATTTACGTTTTCATATTTATTGATCAAGGTAATAGCCATGTGCTTCGGGGCGCCGGACAAGGTTCCGGCAGGAAAGGTATCGGCCGCCATACGAATTACAGACGCATCTTTTTTCAGCGTACCTGTAACCTTTGAGACCAGGTGAATGACATGTGAGTAAAATTGAATCTCCTTAAAAACTTCAACTTTCACGTGCTCTGCATTTCTGCTCATATCGTTACGCGCCAAATCCACTAACATCACGTGCTCCGCGTTTTCCTTTTCGTCACCAGCCAGCTTCTCTGCCAAAGCGGCGTCCTCTTGGTCGTTGCCCGACCTGCGGAACGTCCCGGCTATTGGAAAAATGTGCACTTTCCCATTTGCTACCTGCAGCTGTGCTTCGGGCGACGACCCAAGCAACTTGAAATTTCCATAGTCAAAGTAAAATAAATAAGGAGATGGATTGATGGAACGCAAAGCCCTGTAGACATTAAACTCATCCCCCTTGAACCCTGCCGTAAATCTCCGCGACAGAACAATCTGAAACACATCGCCACGATAGCAATGCTCTTTTCCCTTCTCTATTATTTTCAGGAATTCATCATCACTGACATTTGATGTTTCGGCATCTGTAAGCGCAAACCGGTATGTCGAAAAACGATTGCTAAAAACGATTTGCTCAACTTTATCCAGCGTGCTGCGGCACTCCCCCTCACCCTCGTAACAATGTTCAAACAGTGTCAATTCATTCGAAAAATGATCGACTATAATAACATAACGGTAGAGCTTGTATAAAATGTCCGGAATAAGGTCTTCTCTTTGTGTGATGGAAACGTCCTCGAAGTAACGGATTGAATCATACGCCATGTAACCGAATAGCCCACAATTCACATATTTCGAAGCAACTACGTCAGGTATAAATGCGCTCCGGAAGGACTCAAACAATGTGGTCACTTGCCCGACGCCATCAATGTCTTCACTTTTAAACCGTCCGTCGGGATAACGTGACTCGGCAACATTGCCGCGCACCTCAAAGGAAGCGATAGGGTCACAACAGATAAAGGACAAACTGTTTTCATGCCCATGATAGTCGGAACTTTCCAGCAAAATGCTTCCTGCGTAAACGTCCCTCAACTTCAGGTAGATATTGACAGGCGTTATCGTGTCAGCAAGCAGTTTCTTGGAATAAGTTTTTAGTTTGTACTTCATACAGTTAATCATTAATTACTTCCCTATGTCTCCAAAAAAAAGAAGGCCTGCTATGAACAGCAGGCCTTCCGGCATTTTGGTAAAGTCATAACAAGGCTGTTCACAAATCGATTCTGGATCTGTGCCACCACCAAGCTATGTTTGTTAATCTTTTCATTTTAATTAAGCATCCTTTTTCTTAGAAGCGGTTCGCTTGGGCTTCACCGCTGCCTCAGTACTAGCTGCCGCAGGTGTTGCCTTCTTTGACGCTGTCCTTTTTAACTTTGCTTTAATAGCTTTCTTTTTCCTCGAATTTCCATAAGAATCTCTCCAGATTTTTCCCTTTTTCGTCTTTTTGTCGCCTTTTCCCATGGAATACTATTGTGTTTTGAGAGCGCAATTATAATAAAGTCTTGATGGATTGCAAAAACCAAACGCAAAAATGTGCATTAAGACACGATAAAATAAAATGATTGGCAGGCGGTACCAAGCTAAACCAAAGAAATTGAGTGCGCGAAAGGGTCGACACGACTTTGACGTCAAAGTCTATTTCGTTTGGTAATCTCGGCGGAAAAGCCTCGGACGTTCCCTCTTACCAGATCTTCACCCTCGCGCTATCCGGCCTGTACATCTTGTCACCCTCTTTTACATCAAATGCTTCATAAAAAGGCTCAAAGTTGGTAAGCGGTCCGTTTGCCCTATACATACCAGGCGCATGCGGATCGGTTTGAACCTGCGTTCGTAAAAATTCATCTCTGAATTTTATCCGCCAGATTGTTCCCCACGAAACAAAAAATCTTTGCTCGGGCGTTAGCCCATCGATCAAGCCAGGTTTCTCATTCGTTTTATAAAACCGCTGTAAGCCTTCGTATGCCATGGCAACCCCACCAAGGTCACCAATATTTTCTCCGAGCGTAAACTTCCCTTGCACAAACACTCCAGGCAGTGGCTCGTATTTATCATATTGCTCCGCATAGGCCTTACCTTTTTCTTTGAACATGGCAAGATCTTTTTCGGCCCACCAGTTCTTGAGATTTCCCTCTGCATCAAATTGACTGCCTTGATCATCAAATCCGTGTGATATTTCATGCCCTATGACCGCGCCAATACCCCCATAGTTAACGGCTTCATCCGCTTTGTAATTATAAAACGGAGGTTGTAAAATTCCGGCAGGGAAGACAATCTCATTGAACAACGGATTGTAATACGCATTGACTGTTTGAGGAGTCATCTCCCATTCAGTTTTGTCAACAGGTTTGCCAAGTTTCGAAATTTCTTCCTCCACCTGAAAACGCGCAGCATTCACTACGTTATTAAAGTAGGATGCCTGTTCAGGCGTTTTGTCAATTTTAAGTTTGGAATAATCTTTCCATTTATCCGGATATCCGATTTTGACGTTGAATGTGCTCAGCTTCTTGAGAGCCATTTGTTTTGTCGAATCCGACATCCAATCCAACGTTTTCAGCCGTTCTTCAAAAGCAAGCTTGATGTTGTTCACCATGTCTAGCGCTTTTTCTTTGGCCTCCGGCGGAAAATTTTCTTCAACATAAAGCTTGCCGATTGCCTCTCCTAAAAACCCATCCGTCACGTCTAGAACCCGTTTCCAGCGCGGACGCATCTTATCAGTTCCTCGTAAATATTTTCCGTTGAACGCAAAATTCTCGTTTACAAACGCATTGTTTAAGAAGGGAGCCGCACCGCGGAGGAGCGCTGCTGTCAGATATATTCTGATATCTTCAATCTTGTAGGTACTTACAATCTTTTCATATTCCTGTAAGTATGCAGGCTCGCTAACGACGATGGTGTCTTCATTTACTTTCAAATCTGAAAAGTACCTTCGCCAATCTACGGAAGGAACCATTTTCGACAATTCAGGCAAGGTCCGCGGGTTGTACTGGAGGTTTGGATTCCTTCGATCTTCCTTGCTCAGCATCTTTTTTGCAAGCTGCGTTTCCAACGCCAAAACCGTCGCCGCATTAGACTTGGCTTTAGTTTCTGATTCCCCTGCAAGGGTAAAGAGATTAGACAGGTACTCTTTGTATTTTTCCCGGGTCTCTTTTGATTTTTCATCGTCTTTCAGATAATAATCCCGTTCTGGCAAACCAAGCCCACCGGCTTCGAGGTAAGCGGCCATCTTTTTAGTATTTTTCAGGTCGGGATAAATACCCAAGCCAAAAAACGCCCCACCTCCCGTGAAGATGTCGTCAACGAGATAATTTTGAATCTCATTTTTATTTTTAATGCTATTGATTTTTTCAATGAATGGCTTTAGTGGCGTTGCCCCCACTTTCTCGGCAAGGGCAGAATCCATTGCCATGGAATAAAAGTCGGCCGCCTTGCGCTGGTCTGTTCCCTCGGGATACTTGTCGGTATTTTCGCCGGCTTTTTTTAAGACTTGCAGCACCGCTTCATTGTTGAATTCGCGAAGCTCATTGAACGAGCCCCACCGGCCCTGATCAGGCGGAATTGCAGCCTTCGAAATCCAGCCCCCGTTTACGTACTTAAAGAAATCATCCTGGGGCCGCACCGTCGTGTCTACATATTCAAGGCTTATTCCAACGCCCGCAGGTGATTCATCTGTTTTTTTTGGGCTACAGGAAGCAGCCAACAACACAATTCCCGCCAGCCCAGGGTAAAATAGTTTTTTCATAGGTTAAATGAGTTTGCCACGAATATAAAGGCAAAACTCATGTTATCAACGAGATTCGATATTAAATGGTGCCGCAATACCACCGTTTGGAGGGTATTGCAGGGGTTTTCCTGGCTGATTGTCAGACGATCCATTCCCGTGACCAGCAAGCCGAAGGCGGTACTTTTTTAAATCCCTGAAAAACGTGCGGCATTCACGCATAGTTTTCATAAAAACTTTTAGATATTTAGAAACGACTAAATATCCCCTTATGAAAGTTCTCCTAACGATCGCGCTCCTATTGTTTATATGGGTTGAGAATCTGGCGCAATGCAATTCCTTTTTTCCGCTGAAAGAAAATGTACGCTATGAGTATGAATTGTTCGACAAAAAAGAAAAGTTGACGTCCAAAGTAGCCCAGACTCTGAAAACTGTTTCGGGTTCAGGCGACAACATGGATGTCGTGGTGACATACGATCTCTATGATGCTAAAAAAGGAGACAAAACGGGA
>DASUTP010000145.1:0-4635 GCA_036374515.1 Chryseolinea sp.
ACGCTCCCGGGTACTGGGCCATTATGGTCACAATGGGTTGACTGAACTTTGGCAATAATTCGTAGCTCAGTTTCTGATAGCTGGTAATCCCCAAAAATGTTAGGACAATAAACAATACCAGAATGATGGAAGGTCTTTTAATTGATATCTCGGTAATTTTCATATGCTTTTGTGGATAATATGTCCACTACTTGTTCAAAACAGTTACTTTATCGCCATCTGTCAAATTGATCTGGCCGGTCGTTACAACACGATCGCCTTTTTCCAGGCCGCTTACAACCTCTACGCTATTGGCAAATATTTTTCCAGCGACCAGGCTTTTTAACGTTACGGAATCTCCCGTCACCACATAAACCTGTGCGTTGTCTGTGCTGCCGATCAAGGCAGCTCTCGGAACTACCAGCGATGGCGCTGAAGCCTGCAGGTTGAAAGTTGCCCTTCCGTACATCCCTGCGCGCAACGGCTTATCATTGATATTCGTGATCTCCAATTCTACAGGAAAGTTCAGGTTAGCGTCAGCTTTTGCGCCGATGAAGTTCACCTTTGCTGCGTAACTTACTCCCGGATAAACGTCGGCATTGACCGTAATGACGTTTGCCTGCCGTACGGACAAGACCTGTGCTTCCGACACATTTACAATCATGTTCAGCTTCGACACCTCGACAATTTCGAATAATTCTTTTGCTGCGTTCAGGTATGTACCTTCCTCTACAAAACGCTTGTTCACATAACCTGCGAAGGGCGCCCGAATAAAAGAATCCGACAGTCGCTTTCGGGCGGTGATAACCCGTGCTTCTGCATTAACGTAGGCCAGGTTTACTTCATCGAGCTGTGCCTGCGTGATCCCCCCACTCTTCACAAGGCGTTCGTACCGAGCTTTGTCTGTTGTTAATTTTTGCAGGTTTGCTTCAGCTGATTTCACTTCCGCTTCCAGCGTAGCGAACTCAATTCTCGCAAGCAGTTGCCCCTTTTTTACAAACTGACCCTCATCAACCGGCAGACTCACCACCCGGCCAGCGACTTCCGTCATTACTAGGATTTCTTTTGATGGAGAAAACGTCCCTGTCGCCGTGAATGTGCCACCGATATTTTCTTCCTGCACTTCAGCAACCTGCACAGGAACTGTTGCATTCACCTTTTTCGCCAAGGCTGTTTGCTCATGCATTTTCTCTTTGTTATTCTTAAGAATAAATGCGGCCCCCGCAAGTGCAACAACCAGGATCAGGACGGTTATAATGGTGCGTTTCATTTTATGTGTCAATTATTTTTTTAATTCAATAAATTTTTAATCTCTCCTTTTGATTTCAGCAGGGCGACTTCTGCCTGTTTTACCTTTAGCAAAGATTCGATCAACTGACTCTGTGATTCAATCTTCGAATATTCAGCCTGGAGAAGATCCGTTAAGGAACTCACGCCCTCATTATAGTTTTGCATTGTAACATCATATACGCTGTTCGCCAGCGCTACATTATCCTTTTGCGCCAGGTAGCTCGTGTAGCTCGTCTCAAAACTCTTCAAAGCATTCTGATACTCCATGTTGGACTGTCGCCGCGTAAATGTCATGTCACGTTCCGTTTTCAATCTGCGGATCCTGGACTGCTGAACTTTTGCCGATTTATTCAAACCATCAAATACGGGGATTTGCAATTTTATTCCCACAGAGGCCACGTCGAACCACAAAGGGTTTGCTCCGCCAGCAAAAATGAAATCATTGCTTTGACCTGTGTACGTATAGTTGGCAAAAGCTGAAAGCGTAGGATAATAGCCTGCTGTAAAATTCTTTCGCTCGAGGTCGTATAACGAGAGCTGCGTGCTCAATTGTTTAAATTCAATTTTATTTTCCCAACTCCAGTCGTTCATAGTGATGGCGGGATCATATTGGTAGGTTGCCGTATCCAGAACCAAGGGTACATTCACCTCGATTGCCGCGTTCATATCCAAACCCGCCGCGAGTTTAAGTTGATTGACCGTATTGGCAAACGAGTCATCGATGCTCCTGATCTGGGTTTGCAGATTGGTAACGTTCACGTTTATCCTGTCTACGTCTAACTTTCTCGCTACGCCGTTCTGGTACCGGTCCCTGGTAATTGCCAAATTTTTTTCGGTCTGCGCAAGAGTGCCTTCAAGGACTGTCCGCTGGGCCTGCAACGACGCAGCTTGATAGAAGAGCGTGGCTACCTGCTGAATCACCTGCTCTTCGGTTCGCTGAATGTTGTAGCTATAATAGTCCTCGCTTACTTTTGCGGCTTTGATGCCCGTGAGCACACTCTTATTAAAAAGTTGTTGTGACGCCTGCGCCGATACGCTGGTGGAGTATTGCATTCCCGCACGCAATACCGCATAGTCATCAGGGCCCGCGTTCGGGTCGGAAAACATTTTTGGAAAGACCAATGCCTGGCGTATAACATTGTCGGAGACATCTGCATTGATATTGACCTGAGGAAGGGCCGCAGACTTAACCTCTTTTGTTTTGGCCTGACCTTCATCAAAGTCATATTTTGCTTTTATGATATTGTTATTATTCTCCAGCGCGACTCCAAGAATATCCTTTAACGTATAGGACACAGGCTGCTGCGCCATGGCCGCTCCACCCAACATCAATGCAAGCGCCAGCACGTAGAATCGAATTTTTATTTTTTGCTTCATATAATTAGATGACTCAGTTTTGTTCTATATTATTTCTATACTTTCTGTATAACTTCTTGCCCCGATCGGTAGCGATGCCCTGAATAAAATGTTCGAGCATACTTTTCGATACCTCTTCATGATTGAAGCTTTGCTTTGGAAAAATCCGGTCGTTCGCTGCCATAGTAACTTCCTCTAGCCTGATCTTCGAAATGATGTCAGCGTTGATGTCGTCGCGGAAATAACCTTGTTCGATTCCCAACTGAAGATCTTCCTTAATAAAGTCCGCAAGGAATCCATATTTGAATTCTTGCGTGATCTTCCAGGCTTCACCATGATACTTTTGCAGTTCAAAAACGAGTGTAGCAGTGGTGTCATCGAAATTCCTATATAGGTACTGATGCAACTTTATCATTGTATCGATCACATCAGCCGATTGATCGCGAAGATGTAAAAGCAAGTTTTTCCTTTCATGGGTGGCTTGTTGCATTGCCTGCGTTATAATATCATCCTTGTCGGAAAAATGTTGATAGATCGTTTTTTTCGAGATGCCCAGGTGATGTGCTATGTCATCCATTGAAATACTCCTGATGCCGTATTTATGAAACAGCTCCTTTGCACACTCCAATATCCGTTCCTTCTGATTTTTTTCCTCCATACCGTTTTTACTATCGGAAACTACGATACCTATAATAGTTTCCTCAGTTTCTTTAACGGCAAGATTATAAAATAGTTCTCAAAAAATATAAAATACTTTGCAGAAAACGTTATTTTAGCCTATTTAAGGCGTTTTTATTTGACTTTTTGATCCAAATGGTCAAATCGTTAGGGCTTTAGCAGAGGGGCTTTTTGAATGGATTTCAGAAAAATGTCTACAAACAGAGAGGCCTGGCCATTAATCTTTTCTTCGAGTTCGGCGCTATAAATAAAAGTAACCCCCACACTTTGCGCCCGGATACCGACGAGGGCTGATACAAATAGATCGGAGTAGCTGCCAACGTTAAATTTGATAAATTCGCCCTCTTTAATCCCAAGTTCGAGGATTGCTCCAATCATTTCTTTTTCTTTTGCCAGGAGTTTTTGCCTGTGCTCGCTAAAAACGGGCTTGAGGACTTCAGATACGGTCGACCGTTCTATTTTTGCCAGTGTCAATAACTTGTTAAGAAGCTGATTCCGCATCTGTATGTATTTTTTCAGCTTAAACGATGCTTTGCTCGGCTTGCTAATGAGGGAATATATCGTCTCCACAAACTCACTGAAGTCCTGTTCAATAACAGCAACAAACAGATTTTCTTTATCCGGAAAATAATAATAGAGAGACGCCTTCGACATGCCGATGTCAGCAGCGATTTCATTCATTGTCGTTTTAGTGAGGCCGTAATGTGCAAAACGATTTCGCGCTGCTTCTATAATCGTGGTAATTTTTGAATCTTCCATTTTGCCGTATGTCTTGTAATTATAACAAGTTTTCAAGGCTAATCCCAAAACATAAGACCCAAGAACGCACCTCAATTTTATAGAATGTATTTTCGGCAAAGTTCGACTTCAAAGATAAATCATACGTTCGAGTAGATATGAACATTGAATATAAGATTACCAATACGGAGAAGGCCGACCTGTCCGACATCTTTAATTTTTTTGAAGAGTCGATCGCATACCAGGAAAAAAACGGATACCCCGCCTGGAAGCATTATGACAAAGATGTGATTAGGAAGGACATGGAAAATAAATTGCAGTACAAGATCATCATCGATGGCATGATGGCAATGGTTTTCAGCGTCCGCTATAGCGACAGGCTAATATGGAGAGACCTGGACAACGAGGATTCCGTCTACCTCCACAGGATTGTTGTCAATCCAATATTTAAAGGAAGAAAACTTTTTAAGGTTGTTTTGAAATGGGCAATAGACCACGCAAAGATTAGAGGCCTGACGTTCATACGGATGGACACCTGGGCGGATAACCCATCAATCATCGGCTACTATGAAACGTTTGGTTTTACATCCATTG
>DASUTP010000146.1:0-6348 GCA_036374515.1 Chryseolinea sp.
ATCCGTTTTTAAATTCATGTCCTGCTTTGTAAACCTCAACGGGCTGGCTCCACGTCGTGCCACCATTCAAGCTTCTCCTGACCTGGATTGAAAATCGTTTCTCAGGGTTGTTATTGTTAGCCGGCGGCCGGAGATTATAAGAAACCAAAAGGCTGCCATCCTGCAGCTGCAAGACTTCGGGGACCGCACAAGCAATATTGTTTTTGGGAGAGGCAACAACAACAGGGCGACTCCAATGCCGGCCGCCATCGGCGCTATTTATAGCAAGTACTGCCTTATCGCTTTCATAGACGCAATACAAAACGCCATCATGGAGCTTGATCATGCGCGCATAACCGGAGTATCTGGCTTCGGCCAGCGACAGCTGCTTTAGCGTCGAATGGTCCCAGGCAATGCGGATTCCATTGATGGGGTTTTTCGTTGCTAGCGCATTTGCCGCACTAACATTGTTTCCATGCTGAGCGTAGCTACAGTAGATAAGAACCAAAAATACAAGCGTATAAAATCCCTTCACGAATTCACAGATAAGGCGTCGTTTTAAAACATTAAACAGGAAGCACCGTTGCAAGTGCTTCCCTGTAAAATGCAGATTTAGTATGGCGTGTTCTGCGCCAGGTTTTGATTATTGTCGACCTCTATCTGCGGAATTGGCAACCTATGGTGACGTTGCAGCACAAAATTGTTGAAATCGATATCGCGGGTCTTCAGTTCATCCAGGCCTGACTGCGTCGTCAGCATGTCCCAGCGTTTAAGGTCCATCCAGCGAACTGCTTCGAAACACAATTCGAGAGAACGTTCCAACTGCAGCCGCTTCTTGAAAAGTGCCTTGTCGTTTCCGATTTCAGGGTGTACAACCTCAAGCTTTTCAAGATTTGTACTGGGCCGTTCCCGTACCATGTTGACATAGGTATAAGCCTCCGCGGTTTGCCCTTCTTCGTTCAGACACTCAGCATATAACAACAGCACATCGGCGTAACGTATGAATCTGAAGTTGTTAGGGGCATGATAATCTTCGCGATCGCGGTAGTAATACGTCGAGTATTTTTTAATAAAAGTTTCATTTCCCCAATCCTGATTATTCCAGGCCCTGCCATACACCAACGTATCGTTTGCCACGGCGTCCGGAAAGTCACGATAAGCCTGCTTATAGAAAATGTTGTACAACAAACGCGAATCGAACAGACCATCCTTCGTCTTTTCTTTTTTGTATTCATCAATCAACCAGGCTCGAGCTTTGCCATCCTGCCAGCCAATTCCGCCGGGAGCGAAAAACTGTGTCCGCTGAAAACCCATGGATGCACTTAAATTGTCTCCATCATTTCCTTTGTTGACATCGCTGAACTGAATTTCAAAAACCGATTCCTTGTTGTTTTCATTTAAATGGGTGAAGTTATCACGATAGTCGTCAACGAGACCGTAGTAACCTTTGCCAGCGCCAGTAACGAGCCATTCAAGTTCGGTTTTTGCCTGGGAATATTTCTTTTGTTGCATCAATGCCCTTGCAAGCAATGCTTTTGCCGCACCCTTTGTTGCCCTGCCGACATTGGCGTCATCCCACTGATCCGGTAACTTGTCCTTTGCCCAATTCAGATCTTCTTCAACCTGAGCCCATATCTCCGCTTCGGTGTTTTGGCCTGGCTCGTCCTGAGGTTCCGAAGGCTCAAGTATGATCGGCGCATTTTCCCAGAGCAATGCTATTTGAAAATAATAGAGTGCCCGAATGAATCTTGCCTGAGCCAGGATCTTATCCTTATCGCCCTCATCGGCGAACGGGATGTCCGGAACGTAGGTAATTACCTGGTTTGCCCGGAAAATAGCTTTGTAAAAATCTCTCCAATGCCAATTGTTGCCGTCCCAGAAGTTATAGTTGTTATACCGGAAGCGTGTCCAATCCGCCAGTTCGCCCCATGGACTTGTGCTATGGCCTTCATCTGATGAGAGGTCGTAACGGAAATAGATCCAACGGGTCCACGTTGACGGTTTGTAAAACATGTTATACACAGCATTGATTCCCATTTCCGCATCCTTTTCGGTTTTCCATCCCTGTTCAACAGTGGGTGTATTCGGATTATCAATGTCTAAAAGATCTTCGCTGCAGCTAAAAGTGATCGATACAAACAGCGCTACCAGTAAATATATTCTTAAGGTTTTCATAATTGATCAGAAATTAAATTGAACACCTACCAAAAATGTTTTTGCGTTCGGATACCGAACTTCATCATGCCCTCTTCGCCAGATCTCCGGAGCTGTAAAATCGGGATCGAGCCCATCGTATTTAGTAAACGTCAGCAAATTTTGAGCAGTAACATATATTCGGGCGTTGTTCAGGTGGATGCGCTCGGCAAAGAGTGTTGGAACGTTGTATCCCAGCGTCACGTTCCGCAGGCGGAAATATGAACCGTCTTCGAGCCAGCGATCAATGTCGCCGCGCGAATTGCGGTCATCGCCGTACAGTATCCGTGGGAAATCACTGTTCGGATTTTCCTGGTAAGGTTCGCTTCCTTTTTCAAACACGAAATAATTTGAGTTGTCATCGAAACGTTCTACAGTGGAGCGCGAGCCATTGTACACATCTTGTCCGAAAGAACCATACCAAAGCGTCGACAGGTCGAAATTCTTATACTCCAGATTGATAACCAGACCTAAATCGAACTTCGGCCATGGGTTTCCAACGATTTGTCTATCTGCATCGTTGATTTCGCCGTTGTCGTCTGCATCAACGTAGCGTATGTCACCGGGTTTGGCATTCGGCTGAATGATCTTTCCCTGCGAGTTGACATGGTTTAAAACATCTTCTTCACTTCGGAAAATACCATCCGTTTTACGAAGGAAAAACATACCGATCGGTTCGCCGATTTCAGTTTTAGTAATGCCCGTGAGCACTTCCTCATTACCATAACCAAGCTCCAGCACTTCATTCCTGACTGTGGAGAAATTCGCGGTGATGCTGTAGCGTAATCCTCCAGGCCGCTGATCTTTCCAGGTAGTGGAAACCTCTACACCTTTATTGCGGATACTGGCTGCGTTCACGAACGGATTTCCACCGTCATTACCGGTCGATAATAAGATCGGCATTTCAGTAAGCACATCCTCCGTTTTCGCAACGAAATATTCCAGCGTCAAGGCCAGCCTGTTGTTGAGGAAGCTCATGTCTGTTCCGATATTGACAACTTCTTTTGTTTCCCAACGAAGGTCAGCATTTGCCAGCTTGACTTGAGCCGCTCCATTGACAATGTGCTGGTCGCGGCCCAGCGTGGCCACAATGGTGGAGTTGAGCAGGGATTGATAATCCCAGTTACCCAGATTATAGATTGACGAACCATAAAAGCTTCCCCCATAGCCTATCCAACGTCCGATGTTCGAGTTACCCAACGTTCCGTAGTTCGCCCTTATCTTCAGGTCATCGATAAAATTAGTGCCGAAGAAATTTTCCTTGCTAATGCGCCACGCGGCGCTGATCGAGGGGAAGTTGCCCCACCTGTTATTTTCCGCGAACCGTGACGACCCGTCCCTGCGTATCGTTCCCGTCAGGTAGT
The DNA here is from genome assembly GCA_036374515.1 of Chryseolinea sp. Lineage (GTDB taxonomy): Bacteria > Bacteroidota > Bacteroidia > Cytophagales > Cyclobacteriaceae > Chryseolinea. The sequence continues at coordinate 3,537 of DASUTP010000146.1, forward strand.
ATTTCTCATCGTAGGAATAGTTAACTCTGCCAAGGTAGGAGATGAGCGCATCCTCATTTGTAAAGCCACCCGATTCAGGATTGGTGGTACCGGCATCGAGCACATCATAATACTTGCCGCCGATCTCGATGAGATTTCGTTTCGTTCCCCAGATCTGCTCATACTTCTGGCGTTGGAATGTTGCCCCTGCCAGCGCATCCACATGATGCTTTCCAAAGTCTTTGTCAAAGTGCAATGTATTTTCAACCAGTGACGAAACATATTGGCCCCTGTTCTCATTGACGGCAGAAGGATCAAAGGGTTGATTCAACGTCCAGTTCCCGACCCTGCGGACATACTTATACCTTTCGCTGCTGGTTTCGAGTCCCAGATTCAGCCGATACTTCAATGCGTTTTTAAGAAAACTCAACTCCGCATATGCGTTGCCCCGCAGACGAAGGTTTTCATTTGTAGTCTGCTCCAGCGATTCGCGCGCAATGGGATTAACGCCGAAGGTACGGGCAGACCCTTCATTACCATACCCAAAACCGCCGGGATTAGCGGGGTCGTATACGGGTATCGTTGGTAACATCCGAAGCATATCCCAATAGGGATTCGTAATCAGGTCTTCGGAAAATCCGCGTGCGATCGAAAGGTTTTCGCCAATTTTGAATATGCCGCGTTTTCCTTCGGTGTTCACGCGGAAGCTATAACGGTCGAAGGATGAGCCGAAGCTCGTTCCATCGTTGCCGAAATAATTTCCTGAAACCAGATAGGTGCCAAATTCATTTCCGCCGGAAAATGTAAGATTATAGTCCTGCGTCTGAGCCGTGCGGAAGGTCTCGCTTTGCCAATCGGTGTCGATGCCCTCGGGAAACTGCTGATAACCCTGGTCAATTACCCAGGGGAACTGTTCAACTTCTATTGCTTCCCGGTAGGCCATCGTATTGTATTTTTTAAAGTCGGCAGCATCCATGAAGTCGTATTCTGGCAGGGTCTGAACGCCGTACCGTCCGGAAAATTCTACCTTGAGCGGGCCGGCCTTTCCCTTTTTGGTAGTAATAATGATAACACCGTTCGCAGCTCTCGACCCATAGATTGCTGCGGCTGATGCATCTTTCAAAATCTGAATAGATTCGATATCGCTGGAATTAAAATCCCGTGTGGCAACAGTTGGTACGCCATCGATTACATAAAGCGGTTGGTTGTTCGAGAAATTACCAAGGCCACGTATTTCGACGGTGGATTCACTTCCTGCCCGGCCGCTGTTCCGGACATTTACGCCAGCAGCCAATCCCTGCATAGCTTCAGCTACCGTGGCCGCCTGCACTTTAGAAAGATCTTTGTTATCAATTACGGAGACTGCTCCCGTAAGGTCTTTCTTTTCCTGTTCACCATACCCGATTACAACAACTTCCTGCATGGTGGTAACATCCAGCACCAGCGTTACATCTACGGAGGTTTGCGTACCTACCTTTATTTCCTGACTGCGATAGCCTATGAAAGAAAATACGAGTACGCTGTTTTCATCCGTTACGCCAAGGTTGAAGTCTCCGTTTGCATCAGTAGACGTACCGTTACTAGTGCCTTTTTCTATTACATTTACGCCCGGCAAGGGTGCGCCTGCTTCGTCCTTGACGCTGCCCGTCACTGGTATTGCAGGTACCACCGGTTTGACTTTACGCATTTCAACTGCCGTAACTGATATGGTATTATTGATTCGCTTGAATTCGATGGATGCCTCTTCCGAGAGGTCTTCCAGCACCTGGCGCAACGATGCGTTCTGATAATGCAGGTCGAAAGACTTTTTCGCGTCCAGTTGTGACGAATAAGCAAACACAAATTTCGTTTTGGCTTCCAATTCTTTGAAGACAGTGGTCAGGGGTGCGTCTTTAAGAGAAAGGGATACTTTTATTTTGTCCAGGCTTTGGCTATTGGTCGACGCTGCCAGTCCGAGGTTCATACAAATAACTTGTATGAAAAAAAGCCGTAACGTATACCTTGAAACAAGCATAAGTAGTTTCAGTAAAACTATTTTCATAAGTTTATGATGGTTTGAATTTTGAATAAATTTCAGACTATAGTCCGGAGCGCATCGGTCAAAATGTAAACTCCGGACTATCCTTTGTGACCTTTAAGCCGGTGGCGGCCTTTCCTGGGGGAAGCGTTGCGTTTTCATAGTTGTAATTCTTTATTGCTAGGGACAACCCTTACCAGACACGATAACGTGTTGCCCGTTGATGATAAAATCCATTTTCAAAATGAACCGGAAACTGTTCAAGACATTCTCCAACGATTCATTCTGGTACTTTGAGTTTATGGTGCATTCCAGGAGCTGTGGCGTCTTCACGTCGATCTGCACGTTGTACCAGTTTTCAATTATGGTAAAGGCTTCCCGCACAGTGATGTTATTAAAGTGCAGGGTGTTGTTTTTCCATCCGACATATTTTTCAACATCGACCTCATGGGTTTCGATATCGCCCTCTCCTTTTGCAATTGTGGCTTGCTGATTCGGTGTTAATAATGTGGTTTGGCCTCCGGGGGTTGACACGTTTACCTTTCCTTCAACCAGCGTGATCGTTGTTATCTCATTTCCCGAAAAAACATTGAAAGATGTTCCCAAGACCCGCGTGTTTGCATTTGCTGTACGGACGATAAAGGGCTGGGCAGGATTATGCGTAACATCGAAAAAAGCTTCACCGTCCAGCGTTACCTCGCGCACCTCTCCCAGGAATTTTTCCGGATAAGAGATGGTGCTATTTGAATTTAAATGGACCCGTGAGCCGTCCGGAAGTCTGAAGTCAAGCTTTTGACCTTTGGTAGCGGTGACCTT
>DASUTP010000147.1:0-4342 GCA_036374515.1 Chryseolinea sp.
TTCGCCGAAACTTCACTGGTCATCTGGGAGAGAGATATATTGCCGGAAATAGTTTCGACCTCGAGATCCGTTTCGGGGGGAAGAAACACGATGTAACTTATATTATGACAAATACTGTAATGCTGATCGCCCCTGTTATCAACCTTATATTGCGTCCGGTGTTGCCCCGTACACTCTCGGAATCCGCTGTTTTTGATAATGTCTTTGTCAAAGTCCGTCGAGATCTCAATCGCGTTATCTCTGATTAGCGTGTCTATCGTGTGGGCGTCGTTCAGCAGGCCTCCATTGATGCTTACATTCGCCTTTATCAGCAACTCTTTCTTGTCCCACGTCTTTACTTCGATCTTCTCCGCAAATCTCAGATTCAGAATTGCTTTTTGCCCTGTGGTGAGGGGCAGCGAGATCTCCACCTCCTCCTCCTGTGCAGACAGGCACGTAGCCACAGCAAGCAATACCAGGATTACAACTATTGTTCTCATCAGGAATGAATTTCACTGGTTACTTGCCGCTAGTCCGGAAGTTACAATTGGGTGAATTTTTTATTTCCACCATTTCATTTATGTGCGTTGTCGTACCAATGGCCGAGTATTGAAGGTATGAGCGTTTTAGCAATCCTCACGGTAAAAAAGAATAATCAATTTTAAATATCTTTAGGATTACCTTAACTTTTCGGCGATCCGTCAATCGAAGTTGTCGGAGCGATGCCGGCATTTAATCCTTATCTGTATGATCAAAGAATACATTTCAAAAAATAAAGACCGATTTATCAGTGAATTGTTTGAATGGCTCCGCATTCCTTCCATCAGCGCAGATCGTAAGTACAGGGACGATGTGCGAAAAGCAGCGGAATTTTTAAAGACCAAGCTGAAAGAAGCGGGCGCCGATAAAGTGGAGATCTGCGAAACAGCAGGAAATCCTATCGTATTTGCTGAAAAAATTGTCGACCCGGCGCTGCCAACGGTTCTTGTATACGGCCACTACGATGTGCAGCCGCCCGATCCGCTCAACCTCTGGACCTCACCCCCATTTGAGCCCGCCATCAGAAATGACAAGATATACGCAAGGGGTGCCTGCGATGATAAAGGCCAGGCATACATGCACGTAAAAGCGTTTGAGGCGATGACGACGCTCAATCTGCTCACCTGCAACGTCAAGTTTATGGTCGAAGGCGAAGAGGAAATTGGCTCCGACAATCTGGGAACTTTTGTAAATGAAAATAAATCGAAGCTGAAAGCCGACGTGATCCTCATTTCAGATACTGCGATGATCTCACTGGAAAACCCATCAATTACGACTGGATTAAGGGGATTAAGTTACGTCGAGGTTGAAGTAACGGGACCAGGCAGGGATTTGCATTCCGGTGTGTATGGGGGGGCCGTTGCAAATCCGATAAATACACTAGCCGGCATGATCGCTTCCCTGCACGACGAAAATGGCAGAATCACAATTCCTGGATTCTACGATAAGGTGGTCGAGTTAACGGAGTCGGAGCGGACACAGATCAACAAGGCACCGTTTGACCTCAACGCCTACAAGAAGGACCTGGATATTGCTGAGGTAAAAGGCGAGAAAGATTACACAACCCTCGAACGCACCGGCATCAGGCCAACGCTGGATGTAAATGGTATTTGGGGTGGATATACAGGCGAAGGTGCAAAGACTGTATTGCCGGCGAAGGCTTATGCGAAAATTTCCATGCGGTTGGTGCCAGATCAAAATAACAGCGAGATCACGGAGCTGTTTACGAAACATTTCATGGCTATCGCGCCGCCATTCGTAAAAGTAAAAGTTACCCCGCTGCACGGCGGGGAACCTGCAGTGACGTCAACAAGTTCGCCGTCGTATCTTGCGGCAAGCAACGCCTTTCTGGAGGTTTTCGGAAAAACACCGATTCCCATGCGTGATGGAGGCAGTATACCCATCGTTGCTTTATTCAAAAAATCGCTGGGCCTCGATACCGTTCTTATGGGCTTTGGGTTCGATACGGATGCTATCCATTCCCCGAATGAACATTTTGGTGTTAGGAATTTTACATTGGGAATAGAAACCATCGTGGCCTTTTATAAGCACTACGGCAAGAAATAGTCTTAGGGGCGTTCGATTAACGTCATCGATAGCCGCATCCTGTTTCTGAATTCGTCATGGTAGTATGTTGCCCACCTCCAACATTCACCACAGCGCGTTGCAGTGGGTTACCAACCGCCGCCTGGAGCATCTTAACGACTAAAACAAGCTGAAATTTCCTCCTTTTCTGAACTTAGTAAGGTCGAGCGGCGGCATGGCTCTTCCGGCAAAATATTTTTTTTTGGCTGAACGAAAAAGTTGCTGAACTGCCTCGGCATAATTTCCCTCGCCCGTCATGCGTCTTCCGAATGTGGAATCATTTACATGTCCGCCGTGTACTTCGGAAATCTGGTGCCAGACCTTTTCGAACCTGTCAGGAAAATTCTTTCGCAGCCAGTCTTCGAATATTTTTCCGATTGAGCCGTTAAGGCGAACCATGGTCATTCCTGCTCCCAGCGCACCATGGTCAGCCGCTGCTTTCAGAACCATGGGAATTTCATGATGATTTAGTCCTGGAATAATGGGTGCATTCATTATGCCCACGGGAATGCCTTCCTTGGCCAGCGCCTCAACGGTAAGCAACCGTTTTTTTGCGCTGGCAGTCCGGGGCTCCATAACACGCCGGAGATTTTCGTCGAGCGTCGTAATGGAAATGTGTATTTGCACCAAATTGTCCTTTGCAAGGTCCTTTAATATATCAATGTCCCGCGTGACCAGACTGTTCTTGGAAATCATCCCAACGGGGTGCCTATACTTCGAAAATATCATGAGCAGTTTGCGGGTAATTTCCAGTTTTCGTTCAAGGGGCTGGTAACAATCCGTGTTCCCGGAAACCATTATGGGCGTGGCATGCCAATCCGGATGAATTAAAAATTTTTCCAACAAAGCCGGTGCATTTTGCTTTACGATAATTTTGCTTTCAAAATCAAGGCCCGCGCTAAAGCCCCAGTATTCATGAGTATTCCGCGCATAACAATAAATGCACCCGTGCTCACAGCCCTGATAAGGATTCAGTGAATACATTCCCGCTAAATCGGGGCTTTCTACCTTGTTTACAATTTTTTTCGCATTCTCGTAAAAGATTTGCGTGGTGGGGGCCGTCAGCAACGGCTCATCCAGTCCCTCGATATGCTCGGTAACATATTGTGCCTTCAGGAACTTGTTCTCGGATTTGATTTGTGCACCCCTGCCCTTGAAATAGTCTTCATTCGCCTCATCCATACACTAATTATTTTAGTAATATTATCTAACAATATTAGATATTGTCATGCACGCTTACAATTTTTTTCAGTGTTTTTTCCTTTTAACTTGACACGATGCTTCAATACGCCGAAACGCCTATCCAGGAAATACACGATGTAGTATTAAAGCAGGCTGGCGTGAGGCTGCTCATTAAACGGGAGGATTTAAACCATTCCCTGGTTTCGGGCAATAAATGGTGGAAGTTGAAATATAACTTGATGGACGCTTCCGAAAAGAAGCTGAATACGCTGATCACTTACGGAGGCGCCTATTCCAATCACATCTTTTCGACTGCCGCGGCTGCGGCCGAGCTAGGCTTCAAAAGCGTCGGGATCATTCGCGGCGAGAAAGTGCTGCCCTTGAATCCTACGCTGGCCTTTGCGCGTAAAATGGGTATGATGCTGCATCATATACCACGTGATGCCTACCGGACAAAATCAGCATCCAGTATTCTGCAAAAGTTTGAGAACTTTTATCTCATTCCTGAAGGCGGCAGCAATTCACTCGCCGTAAAAGGCATCTGTGAATTTGCCCGCACGCTGGATATCTCTTATGAATATCTGTGCTGTGCCGTCGGGACCGGAGGCACGTTGGCCGGGCTGATTGAGGGTATTCCGTCTGAAAAAAGAATAATCGGATTTCCGACGCTGAAGGGAGCTGATTACCTCGGAGACGAAATAAGAAAGCTCAGTGAAATCAGCAGGCACCGGACAAACTGGGAACTGGCGCATAACTATCATTTTGGAGGATACGCAAAGTCGACACCAGACCTTGAGAAATTCATTGAGCGATTCAAGGCAACCCACAATATCCCGCTGGAGTTTGTATACACGGGCAAAATGATGGCGGGTATTTATCATTTGATTTCTTCCGGATATTTTCCGCGCGGTGCAACAATTCTTGCCATTCATTCAGGTGGCATTCAAATCGGCAGGTAATTATTTTGACAGAGGCGCCTTCGCTTGCTGAAGGTCAAACTCCTGGAATACCTCCCACACCGATCCGGAGTGTTTCAGCAATGCAATTTTATTTGCCA
>DASUTP010000148.1:0-4361 GCA_036374515.1 Chryseolinea sp.
GGGGCTTACTTTTACAAGAGCATCGGAGGTGTTGGGAACACAAACTTATTTCACGGACCCAAAAGCAGGTCAACGCGACGCGCTGATGTATTGGACCGAAGGCGGCGTTTACCCAAAGCCCAACGGCAACATTACGCGCGACTCCCTTCCGCTTACGGGCGAACTTATGCCGGTTGTTACTAAATATTCCAGGGTGGCGCCCGCTGGAATAACAAGATACCGGAACACTACGTTGGGAAACGATTTTCAGGATAACCTCTTCAGCGCCCAATTTAACACCCATCGTGTCCTCCGTCATAAGTTGATTCGTGATGGCGCCTCGTTTCGCACGGAAGATGAAGTCTTCTTTTCTTCATCGAACGAAGACTTTCATCCTACGGATGTACTCGAAGACGGAGACGGTAGCCTGCTCGTTGTTGAAACTGGAGGGTGGTTCATTAAAGGTTGTCCCCTTTCGCAAGTGTCAAAACCCGAATTACAGGGATCGATCTATCGCGTGAGGCGAACTGGCGCTGCCAAAGTTGAAGATCCTTTTGGAAATGCTGTTCATTGGAAGGATCTCGACGTTGCAGCCGCAGTCAAGTACCTTGAGGATCCCCGTCCTTTCGTCGCGGATAAAGCGGTCAACAACCTGGTGGACCGCGGTGAGCAGTCCATTGGAGCATTGGCAAACTTGTTAAAAACGTCAGGTAATATTGACGCGCGTGCCCGCGCCGTCTTTGCGCTTTACCGCGTCAACAGCAAGGCCTCGATCGAGGCGGTGCGTGACGGATTGAACGATAAGGATCTTCAGGTGCGTGTTGCCTCCGCAAAGGTCCTAGGTATGGCAAAGGATCAAGGCTCAACTGAACAGCTTTTAAACATGGTTCAAAACGACGATCCGGCGTGCAGGCGTCAGGCGGCGACAGCGCTAGGCCAAATCGGTGACTCGCGTATGGTTAACGCGTTACTGAAAGCCTCTGACGGCGTTAAAGATCGCTTTATCGAACATGCCATCATCTATGCGCTCATCTCCATCAACGAACCTGCGTTGGTTAAAAAAGGCCTTTCGGATCCTTCCCAGAATGTTAAGAAGACCGCATTGATTGCACTGGACCAAATGCACGACCGTACGCTCCTACCGGGAGACGTGACGCCCTTCCTTGCAAGCGATGACAGCACGCTGGAAAGTACTGCCCGTTGGGTAGTAAGCCACCATCCGGAATGGGCAGGTAATATGATCAGTTATCTTCAACGACAGTTAGGCAAAACTGAACTCGGTGATGATGATAAAAAACAATTGAGGGAAATTCTCGTCCCTTTTTGCGGCAATGCTTCGATGCAAAAATTCATACTTTCGCAGTTGAAAGAAGCATCGGCTGGAAAGAAGCTTTTCATTTTGGAGGTCATGAATGCCTGCGATATTAAGGAAGTTCCACAAGGATGGATCACCCAGCTTGGCCGAGAACTGACCTCAGGCGTCAACGAAACAGTGAAGCTTAATGTTTTAAAGCTGATCCGGCTGCATGGTATCACCTCGCTGCAGGATGCCCTTGAACAAGTGGCGGGCAATAACGTAAATGTCCCCGCAATAAGAATTAATGCTATCGGGACATCGCTCTCTGACAGTACCCAAATTTCGAAGACTTATTTCGATTACTTGTACGAACAATTACAGCCGGGTAATGATGCCAGCATCCGTCAACAGGCGGCCGGAGTCTTGGGACAAGCCAGGTTATCCAATGAAATGCTATTAAAACTTGCTAGAGATTATCTAGGCAAAGCGGATGCATTCATTCTGCCGAGACTAATGCCTGTGTTCAAGGGCGCGAGCGACATCGAAATAGGAAAGTCATTGGCCAACGCGCTGGAAAACTCGCCGAGCCTTGACAACATTACGGAAGAATACCTGCGTGAAACGTTTTCAAAGTATCCTCCCGAATTGAGTGCAACGACCGATAAGCTCTTGGCAAAACTAAAACAGGTTCGCGGGGAACGGCTGGCACATATTCAAACGATAGAGGCAAGCATAACAAAAGGAGATATTGAACGCGGAAGGATTCTGTTCTTCGGTAAAGCAATCTGCAATACCTGTCACGCGATCGGCAAGGAAGGTGGCACCTTCGGACCTGACCTGACCTCCATTCAGCGCGACCGTTCCGCGCACGACCTTGTTGAAGCAATCGTGTATCCGGGCGTTAGTTTTGTGAGAGAGTTTGAAACCTACGAAATCAAAACCAGGGACAATACTTATAGGGGAATTATTCAGGAACAAACCACGGATGTAATCCGACTTGGAATTTCCCCACAGGAGTCCGTGCAGATCCAGCGTAAAGATGTAATTTCCACAGAAATTCAAAATGTATCCATGATGCCGTTAGGCTTGGACAAGATCCTCACCGAACAGGAATTAGCCGACCTTATGGCGTTCCTGCTTGGGCAAGACCAGGACCCGGAGACCGATGCTGAATTGCTGCGCAAGCAGAATCAATAATCAAAAGGCTGCTAAAAAAATAGAATATGAAACGGCGAAACTTTGTAAAACATGGACTGCTTGCTGCAAGCGCGGTCTCCTTTTCTTCCATGACGGCTGCTCCCAAGAAAAATGTTGCCGATGCTTTTAAAATGAAATTTTCTCCTGAGTTTGGAATATTCGGGGATGTTGCGGGTAGCAACCCCGTGGACCAGATCAAATGGGGATATGATCAGGGCTTTCGCGCCTGGGAAAACACTGGCCTGAAGAACAGATCCCCGGAAGAACAGGAAAACATCAGCAAGACCGTGCAGGGATTGGGAATGGAGTTTGGACAATTTGTCGGCACCTTAACGTTTAAAGACGTGACGTTCGCAGGCCGGGACGCCGCGTTGAGAGAAAAAGTCCTGCAGGATATCCGCGCATCGGTAGACATTGCCAAACGTATGAATACGAAGTTCGTGCACAACGTGCTGGGTATGTCAGATCCGAAACTTCCCTGGGATTTTCAGATGGCAAATGCAATAGACCTGCTAAAGCGGATTGCGGGTATTTATGAACCCCACGGCATCATCATGGTGATGGAATCCATGAACCATAAGATCGATCATCCTGGGATGTTTTTACATACCATACCCCAGGCCTATGCGCTGGCTAAGGCTGTCGGCAGTCCCAGTGTAAAAGTGCTCTTCGACTTTTATCATGTACAAATTCAGGAGGGTAATGTCTTGCCTACGCTTGATTATGCATGGGACGAAATCGCCTACATCCAGGTGGGCGATACCCCGGGACGAAATGAACCTACTACCGGAGAAATAAACTATCCAAAGGTGTTGCAACACGTGTATGACAAGGGTTACAGGGGTTTTGTCGGTATGGAGCATGGTACCAGCAAACCAGGCAAGGAGGGCGAGCTAGCAACCCTGGCAGCTTATCGGTCAATAGATCCTAAGTAAATCTGGGGAGATCTAAAATGCAATGTCGCGCCGGCAAAAAGTGCTTTGCAGCGCCACGACATCGTAGTCTTAATTTGACAAGGTTACCAAGAATAAAGGCTGGAGGGGCTTAGTCTGAAAAAGCAAGGCCGCAGAAATCGCCTCACGAAGTCATCTCGAGCATGCCCAGACAAGGCCTAAAGTACGACTGGGCGTGGTCGGTTGAACTACGATGTCCTGAGACTGCTTGCCGGATTTAGCAACGCCGTCTTAAAAGTTTGATAGCTTACCGTCACACCAGCTATTGCCACTACAAAAAGCGCCGCTGTGATCAGCACTACAGGCCCAAATTCAGTCCTGTAAGGATAGCGTTCAAGCCAAAAACCGGCTGCATAGTAGGAGATCGGCAAGGCAATTATGAGCGCCAGTGAAATCAATAAAAAATGTTCCTTGTAAACCAAAAAAACAATAGTCTTGACCGAAGCCCCTAACACTTTACGAATTGCTATTTCTTTTACCCTGGTTTCCGCTGTGAAAATTGATAGACCAAAGAGTCCGATCCCGGCGATAAATATCGTCAGTAATGCACTTAATAAAATGACTTGCTTCCATTTTGATTCGGTTTCATAGCTCAATAAAATGCCCTCATTATAAAATTCGTAAGAAAAAGGATACAGGGGGAATAATTCCTTAAAGGTCTTTCCGATGAAGGAAATGCAGTTTGATTCCGAGTTAGGCCGAATCCGTATCAACAGATGTTGATAATTTTTATTTTCCGAATTGAATGCTAGCGAAAACAATTGAGGTTCAATTGTTCTCTTTAACGATTCATAGTTATAATCACTTACAATTCCAATTACATTCCTGGTGCTACCATCCATCATCTTAACTTCCTGCGCCAGCGGCTCCTTCCACCCCGCCCTCTCTACAAAGGCCTGATTGACAATGACTGAATTCGCCGAGTCAGAAATATT
>DASUTP010000149.1:0-2512 GCA_036374515.1 Chryseolinea sp.
ACAAGCAGCTGGTCTGGGAATGTTTCAATAAGTTTTTTTAATTCTTCAGAGAATATCGTTTCATTTTCAGAACGGTTGCTGTAAACCAACGTGATCGATATGGGAATCGTCTTATTCAGCAGCGTTTTGATCAGGGGAAGGATGGGGGTGATTCCACTTCCAGCAGCAAAGAAAAAAAACTGCAAGTCGGGCGATAAAATTTCTGGCAAAGTGAAGTAACCTGATGCCCCGATAGACAGCAATGTGTCACCTTCGCGAACCACATCGAACAGGTAGCGGGAATATTCGCCATTATCGATTCTTTTGACGGTGATGGTTAAAGGCTCTTGAAGATCGGGGGCCGATGAAATTGAATACGACCGGCGTTCTTCTGCAGCACTTTTCCTGAAGATCAGCGTCAGAAACTGACCTGGTTTATAATCAATTGGATTTCCCGAAAGCTGTTGCAAAACAAAAGATTTGGTATTGAAGGTATCGGTCCTGATTTGCATGACCTTGAGAGAAATGTAGGGAGATTGCTCCATGTTGTTTTAGCCGGTAAAAGCACAGTATGATCAGCGCAGGTATCAAATCCTTTGCTGCTCCGCAATGATATTGACATTTTGCCTGTACTAAGATTTTTCTTTTACCTTTACAGATTAAGATGAAAAAAATCGACTTAAAACTAGGAAAAGTACTTAAAATAGTAAGCATTGTGCTGCTGACAGGCATTAGTACTGTATCCTGGGTACAGGTTGGGAACGCCCATGAACGCGCCAAAAGTTCAATTACGTGCGAGGGGGATTCAGATACAATAATAATGGCTCAGGAACGATCCAGAGGAAGGGTATTTGTAGATATTTTGAAAAAAGTGATGTTCACTATAAATTGGATCCCAAGTGCGTGCATTGACTTTCTTGTGGTAAATTCGAACGAGTTAAAGTCCCTGCTTGTAAATAGATACCAGCGAAATGTCTTCTATGTTTATTCCTTCTCTACGGTACCATAGCAGATCGTTTAGATTATTCACGCAGCGACGATTATTTTAACGGGACGCTTGCAGATCGAAAGGCTCCCATTTTAACGAAATTTTATAATGTCATTATCTGAACTCGTAAATCCTGAGGCGCTAATTCAATACGGAGGCTTGGTCCTACTACTGGCTATAATATTTGCTGAAACAGGCGTATTCTTTGGATTTTTTTTACCCGGCGATTCATTGTTGTTTGCCGCAGGACTGCTTGCTGAATCGCCGTACCTTGACACGCCGGTTACGATCCTGATGATCCTGCTGATTGCAGCCGCGGTATCGGGAACTTGTGTGGGATATGCGGTTGGCAGATGGGCCAAAAGTTACCTGGAGAACCGGACTGAAAACTTCTTTTACCGCAAGAAATATATTGAACTGACTGAGTCGTTTTATCAACGGCATGGAATGATGGCGTTTGTTTTAGGGCGATTCTTACCAATTGTCAGAACTTTCGTTCCAATTTTAGCGGGGATGACGCATATTAATTTTAAAAAATTTTTGGTCTTCAATGTCTTTGGTGCTACCGTCTGGGTCGTCGTGATGGTAATGGCGGGCCATCTGCTGGGGAACGCATTTCCAAACCTGATCGAGTACCTCGAATATATTGTCTTTGGAATGATATTAATAACAGCCATCCCTTTGGTTGTGTCTTTTTTGCGAAGCAGGAGAAACAATGCCTAGTATGGAATTTTGACCCCCGGTAGTTTGTTATGGGACCGTCTTTCATTTGCTAAAAAGAACTCGCGAACGAAGGCAATCGTGTGCATAGTCCTATGTAATATTTTAGGAATCATAATAAAAAACTTTAGATAGGATATTTCGTACTTTCGAACCATGAATGAACAGGGTCTGATTCAATATGCTCCAATCGCGCTTATGTTCCTCGTTGCCGCCGGCTTTGTAGGAGTAACAATGGTTGCTACCCATCTGCTGGGACCGAAACGGAAGACGAAAACAAAGTTGGAGTCGTTTGAATGTGGTATCGAATCTCAGGGTAACGCGAGGGTTCCTTTTAACATCAAGTATTTTCTGGTAGCCATCCTCTTTGTCTTGTTTGACATTGAGGTGATCTTCATGTATCCATGGGCTGTAAATTTCAAGGAATTAAAAGTTGAGGGTTTTATCGAAATGACCATCTTTATTGTGGCCCTCCTCATCGGTTTTTTTTACATCAGAAAAAAGGGTGCATTAACCTGGGAGGATTAGGATTACTATGGCCACAGACTCCGATAAAGTTCAAATAACGCAAAAACCACCCGGCATCGAAGGAGCGGGGTTTTTTGCTACCAGCCTTGAGAAGGTGGTGGGGCTTGCAAGAAAGAATTCGATTTGGCCATTGCCTTTTGCTACTTCCTGTTGTGGAATTGAATTTATGGCAACGATGGGAGCGCACTACGACCTGGCGAGATTTGGTTCGGAACGGCTAAGTTTCTCGCCGCGCCAGGCGGACTTATTGATGGTGATGGGGACCATAGCGAAAAAGATGGGACCTGTATTGCGTCA
>DASUTP010000150.1:0-2542 GCA_036374515.1 Chryseolinea sp.
TGATCCTCACCTGTCCGCCGGGCCCCACTACGCGTCCCGGGGTCGCTTTAAAGAATAATTCCGGACGTTCCGCCTCGTATACCCGCGCATAAAAATCGCTGCCGCCTGCATTTTTAGACTCTTCCTGTCGACCAACCTTGCTCCTCAAATAGGTGACCCCGCTGGCCCAGACCTCCTGGTTTTGAATGGGCGCCTGAATATCTTTAAGCATGGACTCCCGCGATTGCCGCGAAGGCCTTAATTCTGATGCCAGCTTTTCAGTTTTGACAAAAAGATTATCATCATTGATAAAGGTATCCCAATTTTGATTCTCTACGTGAAAAAACGACTTATCCTTCTCCAGGATGATACCTTGTTTTACTTTGTAAACTCGCATGGTTATGTTTTTTTGAAAATAAATTCTTTCAGCAAATTGGAAATCGTTTATAAGGAGCGATTGTCGGCTAGAATCTCACCACTTCCCAATAAACTTTTTTTGGTTTCAGATCCTGATCGAATAATAACGGGTAATTTTTGCGGCCTCTGACAGGAAAATAGTCCAGCCAGGTTGCCTTGTCAGACACGTTCCAGAAAGTAACACCGGTGATTTTATCTTTGTACTCCCTGAAAATCCGAAAGAACATCTTGTATTGATCAATTTGCTTCGCCTCCATCTCCGCTGTAAACGCGTCTGATTCATCAGCCCTACGTTCACGCCGAGAGTGTTCTGATTGGTAGACTGACACATCCAGTTCTGTGAATTGAATCTGTAGCCCGAGCGATGAAAACTTTTCAATAGACTTTCGCAACTGCTGTTCGGTAGGACTGAAAATTGACCAATGGGCCTGCAGTCCCACCCCGTGAATGGGAATCTTTTTATCAAGCAGACCTTTCAACATTTTATAGATCCGCTCCCGTTTTCCGTCGCTCTCGGTATTATAGTCATTATAAAAAAGAAGGGCAGTGGGGTCTGCTTCATGCGCGTACTCAAAGGCCTTGGCCACAAATTCCTCTCCGCAGATCTTATACCAAGGCGATTCACGAAAATATTTTGAATCATCATCATCGATCACTTCATTGACCACATCCCAGGCATAGATTTGTCCCTTGTAGCGTGTGACCACCGCGGTAATATGGTCCTTTAACCGCTTCAGTAACACCTCCTTGGTGACATCATTTCCCTGTTCGTCCTTAAACAACCATGCCGGTGTCTGACTGTGCCAGCAGAGTGTATGTCCCCGAACTTTTAATTTGTTGTCCTGAGCGAATTTGACGATTGCATCGGCGTCGGTCCAGAAAAATTCCGTTTCCTTAGGATGGATCGGTCCCATTTTCATGGCGTTTTCCGCAGTAACACTTTCAAAATGTTTTAAGATCAGCGCTGCCTCCGGTCCGGTTACCGACTGGGGTCGTATTGCCACGCCCATGGGAAAGTATGACTTGTAATAGTCTTTCAGTCCTTTGGTTGAATCCTGCGCATTGCCTTGCAGGAGCACACTCATGACAAGCACTAATGCGAGATTGCAGAATACAAATTTTTTGATCCAGAATGAGGAGCGGTTATCTGCCATAAAGTTTATTTTAAAGGGTATAAAGATATAGAAGTAATTGGTTTTTTAGGGTGATTCACCAAGGACTCTTTATCTTTAGCGTAATCAAGTTATTCTGTTTTTTCCTTTTTTTCGCTGCTGATGAGAAACCTTAAAATGTTTACCAAATTGTTTCTCTCTCACATTATCGTGGGCCTGGTTGCTATCACGTCGTTGGCTGGAATTTTTTATGCTGTTTTCAGCGACAACTTGATTCAACGCATCCAGAATCAACTTTCGAGTGTAAATATGTTGAAAGAGGAGTTGGTGGCCAGTTATTTTTTGAGGTCAAAGCAGAATCTCGAGGCATTGGTGCTTGAACACAAATTTCTCAACGTTTTTAATGCTGTCTCCAGCGCAGTTGCAAAGGGAATCTCGGTGCATACATCCGATATGGAAGACGTTGAAAATATTTGCAGGTTGTATAACTTTAAGAACATCCACCTGTACGATCTGAATCATCGCGAACTTTTCAGTACAGACAGCACTTTTTATAAGGAAAATGTACTGCAGAAGATTGATTCTGCGATACGGGCGGAGCCGAATGAGCTGAAACTCGTCGACGCCACGCACACATCGGACGGTGGACAAACCTTGCTTTTCTATTATGTGCCCATCCTGCAGGATTCGCAGCGCGTTGGAGTCGTCCTCGTAGAGGAAAATTTTCAGAATGTCCAGTCGATTGTGTCAGAAACCACGGGGATGGGAACAACAGGTGAATCCTATATTGTTGGCCCAGGGTACACAATGCGGTCCGCGTCAAGATTCTTGAACGATCCCCCTGGAAAAATAACGGTACGGACAGAGGCCGTCGAGCAATCTTTCGCAGACTCCGCCGGCAGCGCAATTATTACCGACTACCGGGGAAAAAAAGTTCTGAGTGTTTTTCGCCCAATCGCCGATGTCGATCTGAAATGGGTCATTATATCTGAAATAGATTGGGACGAGGCCATGCAGCCGGTGGTGCAACTGCG
>DASUTP010000151.1:0-4063 GCA_036374515.1 Chryseolinea sp.
TTTTTGTTCATTCATTTCCTAAATGTACTCCATCAGGCGCAGCTGAGAAGGCGTTAAGCAGACGAGCAATCATAATCATTCACCATTAAAGCAAACAGAGGGTGTAACTGCCCTATTGTAATGAAACTCTCTTCAACAGCAGAAGACAACTTGGGAGCAAAGCAATGATAACGCGATACCTACCCGACATCCAACACCAACAAGCATGGTATGCCTTTTCGCACCAGGCGACATGGGTCATTCATTTTTCTACGGGTAACTTCCGGGATTGAAAAAAATCACCGTTTTTCCCGTCGGGAAGAAATCTGATAGAACATGCAACTTCAGATCCGGTTTTTGAGGCGTCTCTAGGAACAAATATTGGTAGACACCTCAACTTGCTAATGAAGCGTCGAAAACGTCTTGAGACTAGATCTGTTAAAAGAACTTCTTAAGTAAGTTCAATACTTTCTGACCGCTTTCCTCTTTACCACTCAAGATCACATTGAATACTTTTTTGTCGTCGTCTGAAATGTCGGTCTTGAATTGCAGGTCGGTGTTCGTTATGTCGCGCTTCGCCATGTGCCAGCTGGGAAAGGATTTCTCGGCAATTGGGTTATATGATATCATTATTGCATTGGAGTGGCGCGGGTCCTTCTTTATTTTGTCGTACAAGTTCATTATCAGTTTAGCATCCCCTTCGACAAGCTGGATGAATTTTTTTTCTGAATACAGCAGAACACCCGTGATACCCAATGGAGGATTATTCCTTTTACAGGACTCAATGATCTTGTCAATTTCTTCAGCACTGCAACTAGACTTTCTGTTACTAACGTAAACAAGTTGGGATAGCATAGCTCGTATGTTTATTTGGATTAATAAGTAGTTTTAACATAAGAAGGCCTGGACTGTTTAAACCACCTTGACCTAGTTTTTGACATGATTAGTTGAACTGACTCTGACCTCGCTAAAATACTTTTGTTGGCGGCCAAAACAATCATTGTCATGGCTCTCTATACAAAAGCTACGCCGTAATCGTTTTTTATATTTAGGACGGAAAACCTATAGGATCCAAAGGATGAATTGGTAATGTTGAACGGCTTGATCTCACGACAAAGAATGATCAGGCCCACTTGTATTTTCATTTTTTAGCTTTTTGCCGCTTGATTGTCTTAAGACGTTTTCACTATACAAATAAAAATAAATCTCTTTCAAAGAATGCGGGTTTCGGTTCTTGCTCAAATTGGTCCTTGTTATTCCTTAAAAGGGAAAATCAAAATCATCAAAAGTAGTTTGAACGAAATGTACTGAAATAGTGCGCGCTTGTATCCATTTACTGCTTCTTACATAAAAGTTTGCGACTTGTTGGAAGCCATACTGTGACTGTCGGAAACACTCATTATCAGCGCCAGACTTCATTACAGGGGAATCGCCGCGCATCGTGAAAATGAAAACAAATCTTTTTAAAGAAGCCAAATTCCTAATATTTTAGAGCCCGATGCGTTATGATTTAGCCACTGCAATGGATGCCATTGAAAAAGATGATTCACTTTTGACAGGTGCCTTCGTAAAGGATTGCGCTCATTCTCCATTCAGTAAATGTCTTCGTTAATGACTGCCCTTCTTCGCCAGCAAATGGAAAAAATCATCGCCCTGACGGACGAAGAATTTGAATACGTCACGTCGCACTTTGTCTACAAAAAATTGAAGAAACACCAGTTCGCCCTACAGGAAGGACAACCCGTACAAGACGACTTTTTCGTCCTGAACGGGTGCCTGAAATCGTACCACACCGATGTAAACGGCAAAGAGCACATCATCCAGTTCGGTCTCCCTGACTGGTGGATAACAGATTATGAGGCCTACTACTTTCAAACAAAAGCAACGGTAAATATAGATTGCATCGAAGACAGCGAGCTACTTTGCCTGTCCTTTAAAAACAGGGAGAAACTGTGCGCGGAAATGCACAAGATCGAGCACTTCTTCCGCAAGAAGACCAACCGGAGAAACGTCGCCCTGCAGCAACGGATCCTCTCTTTAATGAGCATTAGCGCCAAGGAACGGTACGACAAACTGCTCGAACAATACCCACAACTTTTCCAAAAAGTCCCCAAACGCCTCATCGCACAATACCTCGGCGTCACACGCGAAACATTGAGCCGGTTCAGCTCCTCGCAAAAGTGATCTACCTCACACAAAAGTTGTGACGCACATCGCCGTATCGACCTTCGCTTTCAGCTCACCTTTGTGCCATTCATTCACCAAAGCAAAAAATGACATGGCAACTTTTGAAATTCAGAAAGAAAGCAGCACCGTAAACTGGACAGGTAAAAAAGTCCTGGGTCTTCATACAGGCACCATCAACATCAGCCGGGGACAGATTGACATCAGCAATGGAAAGGTCAATGCCAGTGAAGTGGTGATCGACATGACGTCCCTGACAATCACCGATATCACTGATCCTCAAACTCTGCAGGATTTTAGAAGCCATTTGTGGAATGACGATTTCTTCTCCATTGAAACGTATCGCACTGCCGCTCTGAAGATCCAACACGGTGAACTGGTAGGCGACAGCGAATACAAACTGATCGGACAGCTTACGATCAAGGACATCACCCGGTCCGTCACCTTCCTGGCAAGGATTGAGATACTCACCGATTCTCTCTACTCTACTGGAGAATTGCCTGTAGACAGAACGTTGTACAACATTCGCTACGGCTCCGGCAAGTTCATCGACAACCTGGGAGACAAGCTCATTTACGATGAATTCGTATTGCAGTTCAAGCTCATCGGACAAAAGGCGAACTAGTATCAAACCACAACGCTCAAAAAAAACTTATGTGGAACAAAACAAAGTTTACAGATTTGCTGAATATCCGGTATCCTATTGTGCAGGGACCTTTTGGTGGTGGACTATCGTCCGTGGAGCTGACCAGCGCCGTGTCGAACGCGGGTGCCTTGGGCTCGTTTGGAGGTCAGCCTTACACGGCGGCAGAGATCGTTGGTTACGCCAGGGAGATAAGAAATAGGACGAACAAGCCTTTTAATATCAACCTGTGGGTGAAAGATCGCGATGACCGGTTGACAGATTACTCCGATACCGATTATGAAAACCTGGTCAACCTGTTTCGTCCATACTTTGAAGAGCTGGGTGTCGCGGTGCCCGAAAGGCCCGTCGATCTTGGACCAAAATTCGAGGAGCAGCTGGAAGCCATCTATACCGTGAAGCCTGCCGTGTTCAGTTTTGTTTATGGAATTCCAACGGGGGAGGTACTGGAGAAGTGCCGGAGTCTTGGCATCAAGACAGTCGGAACTGCTACCAATACGGAGGAAGCGTTGGCGTTGGAGCACGCTGGTGTCGACGCAATCATTGCCACAGGATTCGAGGCAGGCGGACACCGCGTATCGTTTTTGCGGGCTGCGGAAGAATCATTGATCGGTGCGTTTTCGCTTATACCACAAGTAGCCGACAGTGTTAGTATACCTGTAATCGCCGCAGGCGGTGTTGCAGACGCCAGGGGTGTAAAAGCAGCCCTGTCACTGGGGGCCGATGCTGTGCAGATAGGCACTGCTTTCCTGGCAACACAACAGTCGAATGCGTCACCCGATCACAAGGAGGTCCTGTTTTCCGACAAAGCCCGGCACACCACGCTCACCAAAGTATTTACCGGCCGGCTTTCAAGGGGAATAAAGAACAGGTTGACTGAAGAATTGAAAGGAAAAGAAAATCTCCTGGCGCCATACCCTTTGCAGGGGAAGTTCATGGGCGCCATGAAGGCGTATCCCGCTACTGCGGATGCAAATCCTGAATTGAAATCGTACTGGGCGGGACAATCTGCGCCGCTATTGAAGTACCGAGATGCAAATGAACTGATCAATGCGATCGTTGAGGGGATGGCGAAATCGTGACTGCCTTGTGAACGCCATCTTAGGGCGGCAGCGCTCACCCCAAGGATACCGAGGAGTCCCGTGAACCAAAACGCAGCTAGCCCGCACGTTGCTTTAAAAGGATTCCTTGCCTCCCGGTAGCAGGCGACAGGCGGGTTGCTACCCCCGACAGATTTATGTCGATCGGGAATTGGAC
>DASUTP010000152.1:0-2290 GCA_036374515.1 Chryseolinea sp.
GGTCACGGCAGAGATGATCAGCAGCCCAGATCCTCCCGCACCTTTCACCGGGGGCGTATCCACCGTTGCATTCACCAACAATTCCACGCCGCTGGACGCTGCAGATTTTGAATACACGTGGGACTTTGGCGACATTAAGGCAACCCCTTCAACCGGTTCAGGTATTGGCAATTTTACGGTGGATTATTTCTCTGCTGGAATCAAAGACGTAACGCTGCGTGCAATCAATATCGACGCCCGTGACATTGATAATAAGACGTGCCAGAGTGTTGATACAAAACAATTAAATATCCAGCTGCCTATGGTGGGAGCCGCTTTCACCGCTACGCCGTTAGCGTCGTGTTTCCCTGTAGATATTACGGTTGAAAACCGTTCTCCAGGCGCCGACACTTTCTTGTGGGAATTGTTTGACCAGTCAGGATTGGTAACAACCTCGACACTCAGAAGTCCCGTTTTCAGGATCCTGAAACCCGGAACCTACGACCTGTATTTGACGGCGAGCTACCTGGCGACCGGCCAGAGCGCTCAGGCTATGCAGAGGGGAATCGAAGTTTTCGATAAGCCATCGGCTTTGTTTGAAATGAGGCCGAATCCGCTGTACGTCCCGGATACCGAACTCCAGACCTTCAATAAATCGGTCAGAGCGAGTCAATATGAATGGATTTTCGACGATGGATCGACCTCCAACGAATTTGAACCACGTCACACCTATACGCTAGAGGGAAAATACCTGGTAACTCTGGTTGCCGGATTTGACAATGGCAGCAGGGATGTCGATGGTGACGATATACCCGACGGAAATATTGTCTGCTATGACACCACCCGACAGGAGCTGGTGGCCCTGGATGGAGGCTATATAAAATTACCGAACGCCTTTACACCCACACAGACGGGCTCATCGGGAGGAGTGCCTGGTAGCGGAACTTTCAACGATGTTTTCCTGCCCATTATGCGCGGCGTTCAGGAATTTCAGATGCAGATCTTCGACCGGTGGGGTACGCTGCTCTTTGAAAGCAAGGATAAAAATGTAGGATGGGATGGGTATGATAAACACGGAAGGGCGTTACCGGCAGGGGTATACGTTTACAAGCTAGTCTTGCGGTTGTCTGATGGCCAGCGCACGACTAAGATAGGAGATGTGACATTGATTAAGTAGTCTAAGATCCGGGAGTTCAGGTCGTGCCTGAAGCCGGAACTAGAAAAAGGCAAAAAACTTTTTAACTGGATTCATGAAAAATTTTTTACAAATACTTGCGCTTTTCATCAGCTTCTCGGCGATCGGTCCGGATCCGCAGTTCTCGCAATATTATCAGGCGCCATTATATCTGAACCCCGGGTTTACAGGTATCACACCACAGCATCGTTTCGTTGCCAATCACCGTATTCAGTGGCCAAGTCTTCCCCAGGCATTTTCGACATACGCGGTATCGTATGATATTTTTGTAAACGAGCTCCGAAGTGGATTCGGATTTCTTTTCACAACAGACAAAATGGGCTCGGCTGGTTGGAGGACTACGACAGGATCCCTGATGTACTCATATAAAGTAAAACTTTCTGAAAATCTTATTTTTTCCCCCGGACTTTCTTTTGGTTACGGATCAAATGGGCTAGATCGATCAAAGCTCAGGCTTGGAGACGGGTTGGAATATGATGGGATTTCCCTCGACCCTGAGTTAAACAAATTAGGGCGTCAAAGTCATTTTGATTTCGGCGCGGGGTTTTTACTTTATTCGAAAACCATGTGGGTGGGCACGTCCTTCCAGCATATGAACAGGCCTAACCTTTCCGTGCTGAACGAAGTGAGCCGGTTAGATGTAAAAACTTCGATCCATGGGGGTGTACGTCTCAGTCTCAATGGTGGACTTATCAAGCGCGCCCGTACTTCGTACCTCACGCCATCCTTCATTTATCGTATGCAGGGAAAGACGTTCACGCAGCTTGACCTTGGCTTAAATTACCACATCGATCCAATTTCTGTCGGCGTTTGGTACCGGGGTAAACCATTTGAGCGAACGGTAATTAACAGCGTGGCGCAGGATGCACTTATCTTATACCTTGGCCTTTACTTCAAAAATCTTACTATCGGTTACAGCTACGATTTCACGATATCTGAACTCCAAACTTCGTCCGGCGGTGCTCATGAGGTTTCGATTGTCTATGAATTCAACTCCAAGACGAAGAAAAGCGTTAAGAAAAAATACCGGTTGATTCCCTGCCCAACGTTCAATAGCAAAGAGGGTTTCTGGAATTAAGGAGCATTGCGGCTTGAATTTAAAATGAGTTCGAACTG
>DASUTP010000153.1:0-7446 GCA_036374515.1 Chryseolinea sp.
GTCCCTGTTTTAGGCAGACGTACTTTAAACAAACTTCCCTTTCCAACTTCACTTTCGACGACTATCGTTCCGCCATGCTTCTGGATAACACCCGCCACGTAATTCAAGCCAAGACCGTAGCCTTGTACATTATGGACATCCCCGGTTGGTACGCGAAAGAATTTTTCAAAAATCTTTTTTTGATATTCCCTGGCTATGCCGATACCGTAATCCCGAACAGTAAAATCGATGTAGTTATCGGACGAAGTCAATGTTAGGTTAATGCCCGACGGGCCGTTCCCGTATTTCAGGGCGTTGTCCAGCAGATTGTAAACGACATTGGTGAGATGAATTTCGCTTCCAAGCAATTCGAAGCCGTCTCCGCTTGACGAATAACCCACGTTCAGTTTATGTTTTTCAAAAATCAATTTCAGCGACGAGAGGACTTGCTGAATGATAGAATTTAAATTGACGCGTTCCGCGACATAGCTAATGCCCCGTGTTTCAAATGTTGATGCCTTCAGAATCTTATCCGTCATGAGCGTTAGCCGTGAAAGCTCGTTTTGAGCGATGGTCAGGTATTCTTTTGTCCGTTCAACATCATCTAGCGCGTGGAAATCTCTTAATGCTTCAAGGGCTACACTCACCGTTGCAACGGGTGTTTTTAATTCGTGGGTCACGTTGCTGATAAAGTCATTTTTTAATTCGTTAAGCTTCTGCTGCGCGCGAAGATTTTTGTAGATAACGATGAACGACGTTAAAACAATCATCGTCAGCAAAACAGAAAACAGAACCTGGGGGCCAATATCTTTTATGATGACTGCCCTTACTCCGGAAAAGGCGGCAGTGTAGCTGTTGAAAGGTCCGAAAAAGTTTGCGGGTTCAGTCACCAGTGTGTCGGAATAAACTGGTGGCGTGTTCAAGTCATATTGGCGTTCGATTTCTTCGGGCCAATATTTTTCCGGTGATAATCTTCCGCCCGGTGTGGGCATCATTTTAAAAGGTGATGTGATACCTGAAGCATCAAGGCCCTTCCGGAAGTACCGGGACAGCAACGCGACGTCTAGTGAATCAGGACCAAGACGTACAATAAAACTCCTCTTCAAGCCGGCGCCAGAACCTTGTCGGCCTGATGATTTCAAAGCCGTTCCAAGGGAAACTGCTCTGCTGTCTTGAGAAATGATCAGCTTTTGTTTTGAAGAAGCCTTTGCGCTATCCCCGGTCATAGATTTCAAAGACAGGGAATCCATATGAAAAACAAAATTTCTGTCATCAATAATGCTATCAGGGGGGAGAGGGTTCTGGACACTGACAAAGAGTGAATCGCGAAGAATGCCCATTGTATTTTTCAAAAGCATGCTCGTTTCCTTCCTGAAATCGAAATATGCTTTTTCGTAAGAATTTTTCAGCCACAGGGCCTGTAAGGCGACCAGTAGCAGCATGCTGCTGATCATGAGGATACGCGTAATTAAATTTTTTTGTCCACTCATCACGGATGCTTCAAACTCTTGGATTCAAATTTAATGTAGTTCTCAGCAAGTGCAGCGCTTTTAACCTTAATTAACATTGCTTTCAGAACCATTAACGTTAGGCGTGCATCCATAGCCATACCTTTAGAAAATTATTTTACTTGAAAACTTTAATGACATGAAAACAAAACTACAGGATGCGCTTGCAACACAGATTATTTTTCCAGTCGCTGGCTGGATCAACTGCAAAGGTTGGATTTGTTTTTCAGTAGGAATGCTTACTTCCGCAATCGCCCATCTTGTTCAGGGCCAGAGCAGTGAAG
Organism: Chryseolinea sp.; assembly: GCA_036374515.1. Classification (GTDB taxonomy): domain Bacteria; phylum Bacteroidota; class Bacteroidia; order Cytophagales; family Cyclobacteriaceae; genus Chryseolinea. The sequence continues at coordinate 1,772 of DASUTP010000153.1, forward strand.
GGGTGATAACTTACGAGACAAAAATTAACATGCACCGGACTTTGCCGAAGGACCGGGAAGAAATGAAAAACATGATCCCTGAATTCCGAGTCAGTCAGCAGCAGCTTTTTTTCAACGGTGAAGAATCGCTTTACAAACCGGTCGAGGGAGACGAAGATGAACCGCTGGACCAACGGGACCGTGGAATGCAAATGCGAGTTCAGCAGCCTTTTGTCGAAATATATTTTAGCCGGGCCACCTCCAGGCGGATTGCGCTGCAGGAGTTTATGGGAAAGGAATATCTTATAGAAGATTCGTTGAGTTTGCCGCCGTGGAAATTTGGGACAGAAACGAAAAAGCTGATGGGTTACGACTGCAGGCAGGCAATGTACTATAACGAAGAGCGGAAGCAGCAGGTCATTGCCTGGTACACGCCGCAAATGAGGCCGTTTCTTGGCCCTGAAAGATTTAACACGCTGCCAGGTGCTGTGCTTGAAGTCGATTTGAATGAGGGCGAACGTGTAATTACCGCTAAGTCATTACAAGCCCGGCCGTTAAAGAAAAACGAGATAAAGGTGCCGTACCATGGTACGAAAATCACTCAAGCTGATTTCAGGAAGTTGGTGGAAGAACATGCGGCACGCATGAGGGCGAACGGCGCTGATATCATAGTACGTTAGTGCATATCGAATCACGAAACCACTTCGCAAGGTTTTCAGTCACGAAGAAACTCTATTTTTTAATCACGATCTATGAAGCAGATTCTGTTAGCGCTAGTTCTTATTTCCAATTTAGCCCTGGCACAGAAGTTTTCCCTGCAGGGACTGGTTGCTGATTCGGCCGGGACGTGGCTTTCATCCGCAACCGTAATGCTATTGAACCCTAAGGACTCGGCGCTGGTAAATTTTACGGTCACTAACGACCATGGGCGCTTCGAAATGAAAAACCTTTCGCGGACTGGCTACCTGCTAAAGGTTACATTCGTTGGTTACAAAACATTTTCAAAAGAGATCCCACCCGAACCGTCAGCGGCTGTCTTAGATGTTGGGATATTACAAATGACGATTGCCAGGACAACACTGGATGAAGTGGTGGTGTCAGAAACTATTCCGGTGGTTGTAAAGCGCGACACGATTGAGTTCGATGCAGGAGCCTTTAAGACCAACAAGAATGCCACCGTGGAAGAGCTTTTGAAAAAGTTGCCTGGCGTAGAAGTTGACAGTGAAGGGAATGTGAAGGCCCAAGGCGAACAAGTGGAGCGCGTTACTGTCGATGGCAAAGATTTTTTTGGCGGGAGAGATCCCAAAATTGCTACGCGAAACTTGCCTGCCGATGCAATTGACAAAGTACAGGTGCTTGACAGGAAGTCGGATCAGGCGCTTTTTTCAGGTGTCGACGACGGTCAACGCGAAAAAGCGATCAACCTGGAATTGAAAGAAGAAAAGCGGCATGGAGCGTTCGGAAACTTGCTTGGCGGTTATGGTACAGACCAGCGTTATCAGGCAAAGGCTAACATCAATCGATTTGATAACGGTAAACAGCTTTCATTCCTGGCTATGGCCAACAACCTTAATGAGCGCGGCTTTTCAATTGATGATTACATGAATTTCACGGGAGGCTCGCAGCAAATGATGGGAGGGGGCCAGGTTCGAATCCGGGTTGACGGCGACAGTCAGAACGGCATTCCCCTCAACCTCGGAAATCGCGCGAATGGTATCTTCGAAACATATGCTGGTGGGTTGAATTTCAGTAACGCGCTGGGGAAGGAAACAGACGTCAACGGCAGCTACTTTTATAATTTTCTCGACCATGATAAGGTCCAGGCCGTATCGCGTGAAAATTTTTTACAGGATGGGAATTTCTTCTACGAGGAAAGTACATCCCAAGACAATACAAATGAAAATCATCGCGCTAATGTCACGCTTGACCACAGGCCTGACTCGGCAAATGCGATCAGGTTTTCCTCAAATTTTAGTTACAATGAAACCACGGCCGATGTGCACACCGTTAGCCGAAATAAAAGTCCGGAGGGGGATTTGTTAAATGAAAATCTCAGTCACTCATTTTCCGACGGAACCACGGTCGCATTAAATTCGACCCTCTTATTAAGACATAAGTTTGAAAAAAAAGGAAGAAATTTTTCCGCCAACTTTCAATTGTCACTTTCGGAAAGCCAGCGCGACGGCTGGCTGGACGCTGTTTATCGATACGAAGGTGACACCACCAGTACAATGCTCAGGCAACGCAATGAGCAGACAAACAAAAGTCTTTTGTATGGCGCGAACCTTACGTATACTGAGCCGATTGGTAATCGAAAATATCTTGAAGGCACATATAGCTTCAGGCAAAATAATAATGATGTAAGCCGGCCTGTGTACGACATGTTTCAGGATCAGGAGACATTGAACGATAGCCTTAGCAACTGGTATGATAGCGACTACCGGTACCACAAGGCAGGCATGAATTTCAGGGTGAACAGGAGAAAGTACACTTTTAACGTGGGGGCGGCAATCCAGGAGACACACCTGACTGGCAATCTTAAAGTTCAGGATGCTGACATCAGCAGGACTTTTAGAAATTTTCTCCCCGTGATTCGCTTGAATTACGACTTTTCCAGTTCCCGCCATTTGCGTTTCGACTATGAGACCTCCGTGCAGGAACCCACCATCCAGCAGCTACAGCCGGTAATTGACAATCGCGATCCCTTGAACCCGTATCGTGGCAATCCCGCACTACGGCCAGCCTATCTGCAAAGCTGGCGTGCGAACTTTGCATCTTTCGACCCAGCCAGTTTTATTGGGTTCTTTGCGTTCGTGGATGTGGACTACACCACCAACGCCATCACCAATGCCGTTAGCAACGATAACTTTGTTCGCACAACAATGCCAGTCAATGTCACGGATAACATACGGATCAATGCCGATGCAACAGTCAGTTTCCCAATCAACAAATTAAAAAGCCGGATAAATTTTTCCGCTAACGTACGCAACGAGCAGGGGACAAACATAATTGATGAAGTTCAGTACGACATTCGGCAGCGTACATTTGGGGGCAACTTCCGTTACAGCTACCGTTACAATGATATTTTCGACTTGTCATTGAGCGCGGACTTCGATCAGCAAAAGGCAGTGTACGAATTTGATCAGCCGGATCAAAAATTTTTGAATCAAACCTACACAGCCGAAACAAACCTGACTGTTAAGAAGAAAAATCTGTTGAGCGGCACCTTCGAATACTTAATTTACGAAGGTAAAAGCGTGCATTTTTACCAGACGATCCCATTGCTCAATTTGTCTGTGTCGCGATACATCCTGAAGAACAATAGTGGAGAAATCAAGCTTTCGGTGAACAATCTCCTCGATAAGGCTTTGGGGATCAACCAAACGGCGACGGTGAATTATGTTGAGCGTACGGTGACCAATTCACTGGGCAGGTATTTTATGTTGACTTTTACATATGCACTGAACAAGCAGCTGAACCCGATGGGCGGGATGCGCAGAGGCGGTGGCATGATGCGTATTATCCGGTAAACTTTTAGACCAGCGACATAAGGATTGGCTGGTGAATTCATAAAAAAACAGAAAATTCTCTAAAAAACGTTGTATTCACATGCAACCTATGGCTCCCCGCTGGCGTCTAATACATAATTCTCTTATGTATTAATCAATTATGCATTCACCAGAGCTATTAAAGGGTACCCTTCAGACTATAGTTTTGAAAGTGTTGAAAGACCATGGTAAAATGTACGGTTATGAAATAACTCAGCGGGTTAAGGAATTGTCCGAAGACAGGATAATCCTTACCGAGGGAGCACTGTATCCCACCCTGCATAAGCTCGAGGCGGAAGGAATTCTTAAAACGGAAACCGTCATGCTAGGTAAGCGCGTCAGAAAATATTATGCACTAACGGCGGAGGGCAAAAGTCTTGCGAGGGAACGGGTAAACGAATTCATTGACTTTATTAAAACCATGTCGAGTGTATTGCAGGTCGAACTAAGCTAGTGATGACACAATTGACGAATGAACATATTGAATACATAAAGAAGGATATCACGTACCGTGGTGTTGTGGTTGAAGGCATACGAGAGGAGCTAATCGATCACATTTGTGACGGTGTTGAATGTGAAATGGAAAAAGGGATGCGGTTCATCGACGCATACCATAAGGTACTTCACGCCTTTGGTCACAATTCGGGGCTGAGAAACACGCAAAAAAATATTTTAAGGTCAACAAATCAAATTCCGAGAATTATGATAAAAAACTACATAACCATCGCCTTCCGCACTTTAAATAAGCATCGGTTTTACTCGCTGATCAATATAGCGGGCTTGGCAATCGGAATTGCGTCATGCCTTGTGATCGTCTTATATGTCTTGAACGAGCTTGGATATGACAAGCATCACACAAAAGGCGATCGCATCGTTCGGGTAAATAGCGAAGTGAAGGTTGGAACTAATCATTGGAAGTTGGCCGTTGCGCCGGCGCCCCTTGCAGAGGCTTTTGTCGCGGAATATCCAGAGATCGAAACGGCCGTCAGGTTCCGGCAACGAGGATCATTCCTGGTAAAACGAAATGAATCGGCGGATAATTTCAAAGAAGACGAGGTCATCTATGCAGACAGTACGTTCTTTAAAATCTTCACGGTGCCCATACTGGAAGGTGCGGCAGGCAGCGCATTAAAGGAGCCGAATTCAATTGCCATCAGTGAAAAAATAGCCAACAAGTATTTTCCCGAAGGAAATGCATTAGGGCAAACCCTCATTTTGAACAACGATCAAAACTGTAAGGTAACAGCAATCTTTAGCGATATGCCGCGGTCCGGGCATTTTTGGTACGATATTCTTATTTCCATGAGCGGATTGGACGAGGCAAAAACCACTACATTTTTAAGCAACAATTTCAACACTTACCTTCTTCTGAAAAATGGAGCGGATGTCCAGCAACTGCAGTCCAAGTTTCCCGCGTTCGTTTACAAATATATTGGACCACAGGCAGCAGCGGCGCTGGGTGGGGATTTCACTATGGAGAAATTTGTCGCAGGCGGAAACAAGATAGAGTATACGTTGATGCCTTTGCCGGACATCCATTTGCGCTCGGCCCTTACCGCAGAACTCCGGGCAAATAGTGACATAACGTATGTATACTTATTTGCTGTTATTGCGCTTTTTATTTTAGGTATCGCATGCATCAACTTTATGAACCTGTCGACGGCGCGTTCTGCTAATCGGGCCAAGGAAGTGGGTGTGAGGAAGGTCTTGGGATCCTTACGACTGCATCTCATCAGGCAATTTCTGTTAGAATCGATCATGCTAAGTTTTTTTGGTTTCATACTTGCAATCGGTCTTGCCTACCTGTCTATTCCCCATTTCAACGACCTTGCATTAAAGGAACTGTCACTGCCGTTGACTTCTCCGTCCTTTTATTTAATGCTCATGGGGGCATCTTTGTTAATCGGCGGGCTGGCTGGTTTATATCCTTCGTTCTTTCTCTCCGCATTCAAACCCGTTAACGTGTTGAAAGGGCAGCTGGCGCTGGGTATGAAAAGCGGATTGATTCGCAGCGCCCTGGTGGTATTTCAGTTCATGATATCCATATTCCTGATCATTGCCACCATAACTGTCAACCGTCAACTCGGCTACATTCAAAACAAGAACCTGGGTTTCAACAAGGATCAGGTACTTATCGTAAATGATGCC
>DASUTP010000154.1:0-8562 GCA_036374515.1 Chryseolinea sp.
GACAAACCTTTGGCTTGCGTGAATTAAACACGTCACCCAGAGAAAGCTAGTTAGCGTGGTTCTAGAAAAACTAACCTAGGAGACGCAATTCTCAAATCCCGAAGAACTGGCAGCTCAGTTTAAGCCGCCAGCAGATCCGTATAAACCCGGAAGTGAACCCAGCGTGCTACGCAATATCTTTGCGGCCCCGTAGTTTGTAAAGGGTTCATGAAGAAGAAGATCAAAAAGCACTTTTATAAGGTACGCTACATTATTTACCAGGAGACCCTAATTGATTTTCGAGAGCACCTCTTCACCTTTTTAGGATCGTTCATGGGGATTGGCCTGATCGGATTCATGAACAGCCAGCACCTTCAGGCGTACGATAACATGTTTTTGATAGGTTCGTTCGGTGCATCTTCCGTGCTCATCTATGGAATTATTAACAGTCCCTTTTCGCAACCCAGAAATTTAATCGGTGGCCATCTCATCAGTGCGGTCGTCGGAGTCACGATTCACAAACTAATACCCCATGAGTTGTGGCTTTCCTGCGCTACGTCAGTATCCCTTTCCATTGTTTTGATGCAAATGACCAAGACGCTCCATCCACCCGGTGGGGCAACGGCACTCATTGCCAATCTGGGGTCAGAAAAAATCCAAAGCCTCGGCTATTTTTATGTTCTAAGTCCCGTACTATCAGGGGTCCTAATATTGTTGACCGTCGCTCTCGTATTCAATAATCTGACCGAGCACCGTGAGTATCCAACAAATAAAAAATGGTATCAGGTGTGGAAGCGTTATCGCGGCAAGCGTCCAAAAAAGCACTCTTAGCGAAGTGAAATTTAGGTCACGACATTACATCGGGGTGGGTGAAGAGACTAAATAATTTAGAACGTGCTGAATTCTTCGTTAGCCAAATCAGAATTTTTTTAGTCGATGGACAATACTATTACAACGGTAACTATAGTGTTCACGCTAGTTAAGTTCGACAATCGCGGACGCGACGGAATTTGATTAAACGTAAAGTTCACCTGGGCGGGAGGTCGCCCCATTTGTTCCAATCGATTTACAAAAATCAGTGGCTGAAGGGCGTTGGGTTTATTCATGGGAAAAGGCATTCGAAGAAACGCTGCCGGCGTATTTCCGGACGGACTTTCAAATTGTGTACAAGAAAAACAATCCAAACAATTCTATTGAATGGAAATTGGACATCCAAAATATCACCGATCATCGCAACGCGTCCTTTTACTATTTTAATCGCGATGATCACAACATCTATTTAAAGAAACAAATTGGATTTCTGCCCCTTCTGAGCTTTAGAGTTGACTTTTAATTAGCCAATATTATTACTTCAATCCTGGGGAAAAAATTGCAAACACCCGAATAAGTTTCTACAGGCCAAAACTGTAAAACCCGAAGTATGAGACGCCTTGTGCAAGGGCATCATTTTTGACATTTCTTCAAAAATTTACAACGAAAAACCCTGAATGATTATGAGAAACAGAAGCAACAAAGGGCGGGGGGTATTAAATACTTCGAACCCGGATTGGAATGAAGACAGAGGTAGTTATGGCCGTGGCTATCAAAACCACGGATATGAAGGCGATCGCGGTAATTTTAGCTATGGCAGCAGCGAAGGAAACTTAGGTTATGGAACTTCTATCGGCGGTCGATATGAGAATTATGGCAGCGACAGAAATTACAATGATCGGGGCAATTACTCCGAAAATCAGTACAGCCGTGATTCAGGCTTCAACCGCGGACGTTACCGCGGTGACCGTGATGAAGGATTTACCGGCTACAATGATTGGAGAAGTTCAAATTATGGATCGCAAAATCGCGATTACCAGAACTATGGCAGTGAGCGTGGTACAAATGACCGCTTTGGCGATGACTTTGACCGGTCCAATTACACCGGAAGAAATTATAATCGCGGAACAGGAAATTTTGGAGGCGGCCACTATGGGTCTGACTATAACAGGGGCCGTGAAGACTATGATCGCGGCGAACGTGGTTGGTGGGACAAAACTTCAGATGAAGTTAGTTCCTGGTTTGGTGACGAGGATGCTGAACGCAGAAGGGAAAGAGACAAACACGAGGAGGGTAAATACAGAGGAAAGGGTCCAAAAGGATATCGTCGTTCCGATGAGCGAATCAAGGAGGATATCAACGACAGACTCAGCGACGATGTATTTGTCGATGCTTCAGATATCGACGTAACGGTTTCAGAGGGTGAAGTTACGCTGACCGGAACTGTTGACACGAGAACGGCAAAACGCAGGGCCGAAGATATTGCGGAAGCTGTTTCAGGCGTGAAGAATGTTGAAAACAGATTGCGGCTAGCATCGTCGTCATCTTTCCAAAGTGAAAGTGGAACTTCTTCATATACATCAGGCTCAACTTCGTCGGTCACAGGTACTGAACGGAGCAAAGCAAAATCAATTTAATAAATATTGGAAAGTGCCCCCCGAAAGGGGGCACTTTTTTGATCCAAAAAAAATGTACTTGAACACGCACTCATCCTGAACGAATTATGATACCGCTGTTGGCAGGCACAACGGGGAGAATGCACCACAACTATTTACAATGAAAAAGAAAGCACAACCATCAGAAGACGCCGGCGCGGAAGTGTCAGGCGAAAACCAATTGGACGACACCACACAAGAGTTTCCTGGATATCCAAAGTATCCATCCAGCGAGGACATCATGAACCGCGGGGAACGCATCGATGTGGATGTCGAAGTCGTCGCAGCAAACTTACAACCTGGGAAGATTGAAGAAACATCCGCACCCAATACGGCCACAGCGAAAACCAAGTCAGATTTAACGGACGATGACTTTCAGGCATTGGGGTCAGATGAGCTTCAATCAGAGGGCGATGACGAAATCCTGGCAAATCGTGTATGGCCTGTCGATTTTGCAGGAGATGATTTGGATATACCTGGCAGTGAAGCGGACGATGCACAGGAGGCTGTGGGGAGTGAAGATGAAGAGAATAATGCCTATAGCATCGGCGGCGATCGGCACGAAGATTTAGAAGAGGATCATTCCTGACAGGTCATTAATTAGCAGTACGCTGATTGTCAGAAATTTTTATGCGGTTTAATTATGCTTACCTTTTAGGATAATCCTAAAAAAATTACCTATAATTGGCTTCTGAAATGAACGAGGGGTTTTAAAATTTTTTGCCCCGTTATAAAACATCACAAACATTTAGTTCTGTTGAGGCCTGAGTTGGCGCGGTTTATCCCTGAGTCGAAGAGAAAGTATTGTTCATAGCGTAGGGAACAAAGACTAAAAGAGTATTTCTCTGCTTAATTGGGTTTCTCAATTCTGAAGCTTGATTGCTCAATTTAGAGTCATTAAAAAACGCAAAAAGTAAGAAATGACATACTATAAAAAATTGTTGTTAATAGACGATGATCGAGATGATCACGAATTTTTCCTTGAAGCGATCAATGAAATCGATAGTACTATTACCTGCAAAACTTTTTTTGACGGCGAGCAGGCGTTGGGACAATTGCGAAATACGATCGATGAAATTCCAGATTTAATAATCCTGGATACAAATATGCCCAAGCTGAATGGGAAGCAAATCCTTGCAGAACTAAAACGCATTCCCAATATCAAAGAAGTACCTGTTATTATGTATTCGACTATTTTTTCTGAGCGGGATAATATCGAGTTAAGGGATCTCGGTGCAAGGCACTACCTTTCGAAGCCTTCGAAATTCGAAGAGTTCAGAAGCTCGTTGGCCGAGCTTTTATCAACGAAATAGTCAGACGCCTTGCGGCAGGGGAAGTGAAACGATAAACTTTGATCCCGCGTTAACCTCGCTTTGTGCAGAAATAAAACCATTGTGCTGTTCAACGATTTTCTTGCAAAGTGCCAGTCCGATTCCGGTCCCGCTAAACTCAGTTTCATGATGTAATCGCTTGAACATTCCAAATATGTCTTCGGCATATTTTTGGTCAAAACCTATTCCATTATCCTCAACAAAAATCCGACAGAATTTTTTGTCACGGCTCCGGCTTATCAGATTACTCTCTGAAAAAATCTTTATCTCCGGCTGCGTGTCCTTTTTGCAATACTTCAAAGCATTACTAATCAAGTTGTAAAACAACATCCGCATCAATCTCGGGTTTACTTCGAGTGCCGGCAGATTATCGATTGTGATCGAAGCCTTTTTGGTGTTGATTTCTTCGTTGATATCCGATAGAATGTCCTGGAGGATCTCGTTCATGTTGCTGAGAACGAAATTGGTCTTGTCGATCGAGATCCTGGAAAAGGCAAGGATATCAATGATCAAAGCCTGCATTCTTTCCGCGGAGCTTTGAATGCGATTGATAAGGCGTACGTCGTCCTGCAATACATTTTGATATTTCTGATAAAGGCGATCGCTAAACATCAAAATTTTCCGCAATGGCTCCTGCAAATCGTGTGAAGCCATAAAGGCGAATTGCTCGAGATCTTTGTTGGCGGACTCAAGGCTGTTGATGTTTTGGATTAGTTGCCTGTTAAGTTGGATGACTTTTTCCTCCGAGTTCTTATGGTCCCTAACTTCTTTTTCAAGACTGCGATTAATGGCAATCAACTTTTGTTCTTGCTCATGCAACAGCCGTGTTTTTTTATACAACTCAACCAGCACTCCCACCTTTGCCCTTAATACATCCGGGTTGATAGGTTTATAGATGTAGTCGACGGCACCCGTTTGGTATCCCTTGAACATGTTCTCATCACCGAAATTATTAGCGGTGATAAAGATGATGGGTATGTGTTTAAGTTTTTCGCGCTCGTAAATCAGGGATGCCGTCTCAAAGCCATTAAGATTGGGCATCTTCACGTCCATGAGAATCATGGCAAAGTCAAATTCGTTTAATAGGATTTTTAAAGCTTGTCGCCCCGAATTTGCCTTAACAAATTTATAGCCATTAGGCTGGAGGATAGTTTCGATCGAGAGGAGGTTATCCTCCCGATCATCCACTAACAAGATTTTTGGGTGCATACTACTTTATTTGCAGAACCATAAGCGCATCAAGGAGAGGAGTTGATCAATTTTTACGGGTTTTGTTATATAGTCCGAAGCTCCCGCTTCAATACATTTAAGTCTATCGCCTTTCATAGCTTTCGCCGTAACCGCGATGATCGGCAGGCTACTGTTCTTGTGCTCGCGCCTGATCTTTTGAGTCGTTTCGTAGCCATCCATTTCCGGCATCATGATGTCCATGAGGACCATTTCAATCTTCGGATTTTCGTTCAGAATGTTAATGGCCTCTCTACCGCTTTCCGCAGTAACGACATTAATATTAAACCGTTCAAAAACCGTTGTCAAAGCGAAGAGGTTCCTAACATCGTCATCAACCACGAGAATATTTTTCCCGGTCAATATATCCTCTTTATTACGAATGTTCTCAATAATTCGTCGTTTTTCTGGTGCAAGGTTCTTGTGGTTAATATGAAGGTGCGAGACTGTCTCCTCCAATAAATGCTCAATTGAATTCACACCTTTCAACACCAACGAACTTGAATTCAGATTAATGTTGCTGAGCTCTATCTTATTAAAATCCTTGGCAGAATACACAATGACAGGCGTAAGCTTCTTTTTAGCCTTGGTTACCTCGTGGATTAGATCGGTCCCTGAGATGTCCGGAAGGGTATAGTCCAGGATAATACAATCAAATTCCTCATTCTTCACCAGCTCGATCGCTTCCTTTCCCGTTGCGGCAATCTTGACATCCAAAGAATCTTCACGATGAATTTTTGCAATCTGCGAAGAATCGATTTCATTGTCTTCGACGACGAGTATGCTCTTTTTACCCTTGTTCGCGTACGTGACGATATCGTCGAAAAGCTCATTGAGCACGTCATTGTCCAGTGGCTTCAGCAAGAAACTTCTTGCTCCACGTTTTAGGGCAAGTGTTCTGTTCTCTTCTCCCGATATTACGTGGATGGGAATATGTCGGTAGGTTAAATCATTGCGCAGCAAATCAATTACCTTCCAGCCACTCGTTTCAGGTAGCTTTACGTCGAGTGTAATAGCAATTGGTGAAAAGCGGTTGATGAAATCGAAAACCTCCAGGTAATTCGTTGCTACAATTACTTTGAGGCCGAACTCATGCGCCTTATCAATTACAATTTTTCCAAAGCGAAGATCATCTTCAACCACCATCACAACCTTGTCATCAGGCAAAACATTGCTTCTGTCATCGCCGGTTTCATTGATCATTTCGCTAACAATGTCAAGATTTCGTGATTCGATTCCCTCATTCGTAATTCTAAGATTACCGAGGAGGGTGTTGATTTCACCGGAATTCGATTCGATTTGTAGTTGCTGAATTGCCTGAATGCTTTGCGGCGGCTTTTTAGGATCGATCTGTGGTACGTTATCGATGGGAAGGTATAATGTAAACGTACTTCCGTAACCGGCCTGACTTTCAAGTTCGATCGTACCTCCCAAAAGTTCTGCAAGGCCGCGGCTAATGGAAAGTCCTAATCCTGTTCCACCATATTTCCGGCTCGTTGACCCTTCGGCTTGCTGGAACGCTTCAAAAATTATGGACTGTTTTTCCTGAGGTATCCCGATGCCCGTGTCGGTGATTGAAAACGCAATCACCTTTTTAGCACGGTCGAGATTGATATTGCCTGGCTTCCAGTTACCCATCGCCTCCGTTATCTTCAGGCATACTTCACCTTTTTCGGTAAACTTAAAGGCGTTCGATAACAGATTCTTGAGGATTTGATTCAAACGCTGTATGTCCGTCTCCATAGACGAAGGTAAAGAATAGTCCGTTTCGATACGGAACCGGAGGTTGCGTGCTTCAGAAATTGGCTTGAAGGTCGTTTCAACGAAGGATGCAATTTCCGAAATACGCACGGTAGAAATATTTGTCGAGATAAATCCGGATTCGATCTTCGAAAGGTCAAGGATATCATTGATCAGTTGGATCAGGTCATCACCACAAGAGTGAATGGTCTTCGCGTACCTGATCTGTTTTTCATTGAGATTTCCTTCTGCATTCTCGTAGAGCTGTTGCGCAAGGATCAGCAAGCTGTTCAACGGCGTTCTCAACTCATGCGACATGTTTGCAAGGAACTCTGATTTATATTTGGACGTCAGCGTAAGCTGTTCCGCTTTTTCCTCCAAAGATTTGCGTGCCTCTTCCACTTCCTTATTCTTGGCTTCCACTTCATCTTTCTGTTTCACGAGAAGCAGTGCTTTGTCTTGAAGTTCATCGTTGGTCCTTCTCAATTCTTCTTGTTGTGTCTTGAGTTCACCAGCGAGGGACTGCGACTGAGTTAAGAGTTCTTCGGTCCTGGAATTGGTTTCTATCGTGTTGAGCACTATACCAATACTTTCGGTAAGCTGACTTAAGAAGTCAAGGTGAGTTTCGCTAAATGTATCGAGGGAAGCTAGCTCGATAACCGCCTTTACATCATTCTCAAACAATACAGGAAGAATGATGAGGTTAGCCGGCTTCGCCTTTCCCAAGCCAGAGGATATTTTCACATATCCTTGCGGGACATTCTTTAATAATATTCTTTCTTTTTCAAACGCGCACTGTCCTACCAACCCTTCACCGATTTCAAATTCCTTCGGAATATTTTTGTCTTCCTTGTAAGCGTATGCGGCGAAAAGTTTCAGTTTCGTGTTTTGAGTTTCCTCATCCTGCTTCAGGATGTAGAAGGCGCCGTAGTGAGCGGTTACAACTTCCGCGAGTTCTGACAGAATCCGTTTTGTAACGGTGTTGAGGTCTTTTTGACCCTGCAACATTTGGGTGAACTTCGCGAGATTTGACTTTAACCAGTCCTGATCCTGATTTCGCAAAGTGGTTTCGCGAAGGTTGGTGATCATTTGATTAATGGTATCTTTCAAAGACTCCAATTCACCTTTCGCATCCACGCGGATGGTTCTGGTCAAATCTCCTTTCGTTACTGCGGAAGCCACTTCGGAAATCGAGCGTACCTGCGTTGTTAAATTTGCGGCCAGCTGATTTACGTTCTCGGTCAACCCCTTCCACGTACCAGACGCTCCCGGTACGCTCGCCTGCCCGCCCAAACGGCCTTCGACACCTACCTCGCGTGCCACCGTAGTAACTTGTTCTGCAAACACGGCGAGCGTATCAATCATTTCATTGATCGTGTCGGTTAATTGTGCGAGCTCGCCCAGCGCATTGATTGAAAGTTTTTGTTTCAGATTTCCCTTTGCCACGGAGGTAACAACCTTAGCGATTCCGCGTACCTGGCCCGTTAGATTTGAGGCCATTTGGTTTACAGAATCCGTAAGATCTTTCCATGTTCCGGCTACACCGCGAACTTCTGCCTGCCCGCCAAGTTTCCCTTCGGTTCCAACTTCTCTGGCAACACGCGTAACCTCAAAGGCGAAAGAGTTCAGCTGTTCAACCATGGTATTGATGGTATTTTTTAATTCCAGCATTTCTCCACGAACATCTACCGTGATTTTCTTAGACAAGTCGCCGTTTGCAACGGCTGTAGTAACACCGGCTATATTACGCACCTGGTCGGTCAGGTTGCCGGCCATTTGATTAATGGTATCTTTCAAAGACTCCAATTCACCTTTCGCAT
>DASUTP010000155.1:0-24508 GCA_036374515.1 Chryseolinea sp.
ACCGGCGCCGCTATCTTTTAGTGAATTTAGAACGATCAAATCAAAGTTTTTCGATTCTAATTTTTTCAGTGCATTATCCTGTTCGTGCTCTGTCTCCAGGGCAAAACCGACCACAAACTGGTCCTTTTGTTTTATCTTGCCGAGCGAGGCTGCGATGTCCTGCGTCTTGGTCAGCTCCAGGGTCATGCTGCCGTTCTTTTTTATCTTTTCCTTGGACTGAACGGCGGGCCGGTAGTCTGCAACCGCGGCTGCCAGCACGGTGATGTCCGTTTGACCAAATACAGCAGTGCAGGCGTTGTACATCTCTTCCGCCGAAATCACCGGACTAACGGTTATGCCAGCTTGTCGTGTTTTTTGATCGGTAGGGCCGGTCACCAGATGTACAACGGCGCCCTCACGCGCAAGTTCCTCCGCGATCGCGAATCCCATTTTCCCGCTTGAATGATTACCTATAAACCTTACCGGATCGATGGCTTCGTACGTGGGGCCGGCGGTTACCAAAACGCTTTTGCCTTTCAGTTTCTGGCTGCCGTTAAAAAAAAACTCTATTTGACTCAATATATCCTCAGGTTCTGCCATCCGCCCGTTTCCCGTAAGTCCGCTGGCAAGTTCACCATAGGCCGGCTCAATTATGACGTTCCCAAAATTTCTGATTTTTTCGAGGTTCATTTTGGTTGCTGGGTGCTGCAACATGTCGAGATCCATTGCAGGTGCCAGCCATACCGGGCAGCGGGCGGAAAGGTAGGTGGCTAACAGTAGATTGTCACACAAGCCTCCAGCAATTTTAGCAATGGTGTTTGCCGTTGCAGGTGCAATGATAAGGGCATCAGCCCACAAACTCAATTCAACATGATTGTTCCATTCGCCTGTCGTTTCCTTCTCGAAGGAAGTAAGCACAGGATTTTTTGACAGTGTGGATAGGGTGAGCGGCGTAATGAATTGATGCGCTGAAGGCGTCATGACCACCTTCACCTCAGCGCCTGCCTTGACAAGAAGCCGGGTTAACACCGCGGATTTATACCCAGCAATGCCACCACAAACACCAAGAATGATCTTCTTGCCGCTAAGCATGAAAGGAAAGATTATAAATCCGGCTGCGAATCGCCTTCGCCGCGTATGCGGAAATTAAGTTTTTCTTCCAAAAATTCTTCTGTAGCGGTTGTCGTTGGCTTAGGCATACGCTCATAAAATTTGGAGATCTCAATCTGTTCACGATTTTCGAAAACTTCTTCCAGATTGTCTACGGTTGTAGCAAACTCCGCAAGCTTGTTATTGAGCTCTTCTTTGATGTTTACTGCAATTTGCCTTGCTCTCTTGGAGATGACCACGACAGATTCGTAAAGATTGCCTGTCTGTGCTGCGATTTTTTCAATATCGCGGGTGATGATCGAAGATTGAACTGCCATAGTTATGAATTATTATTATTTTTTGACTTATTAAGTTTTGCCAGGCTATCGGCGTAAAGTTTTTCAGCATCACGTAAAAAGGCACTCTCAGGGTACTTGTCGACAAATTCTTTATAGTGATCCACTACACCCTTGTACCGCTCCTGTTGTTTGCTCAAAATGCTCTGCTCGGCTAACCGGTATTCGGAGACTATAACCAGATAATATGCCTCCTCCAGAAACTCTGAGTCAGGAAAGTTATCCTTAAAATTATTTAGCGCTACGATGGCAGCCTTGTATTGCCGCATTCTGTAATACTGATAAGAATTGTCAAACCCTTTTCGTTCCAGCTTCTTTTGTGTCGTAATGATAACGTCAATTGACTGATCGCGAAACTTGCTGTTTGGATAACGATTCAAAAATTCCTGCATGGCAGCCATCGCGTCCACACTGTTGGTTTGATCGAGATTATCCTTTGGCGAAGCCTTAAATAAGGAATAAGCGTACATGTACCGGGCCTCCTCCGCCATAGCGCTTCGTCCGTATGTTTCGTAAAATGTTTTGAACTGTTCGGATCCCAACAAATACAGTTTATCATAATATTGGCAATAGGCCAGGTAAAACTGCACCTTTTCACCTTCGGGAAGGCCCCGCACGATTGGGGTAATGGCCTCAAACAGCACCGACGCGTGATAATAATCCTTCTTGTTGTAGTAATTAAGGGCAGCCTCGTATTTCACACGCCAATCCTGACTTTTTTCGATTTTTCGAAACTTTCCGCAGGAAACCCCCAGCAACAGCACTATTACAATCAGAAAAAAGGATGATACTCTCAACATAAGCCCGCAAATATAATATAAGACGCCATATTCTGAAAAACGTTCGGCCGGAGCCGTGTTAGTTTTCAAAATCAGCATAGATGTCCAATAGAAAAGGGATGAAAATTGGAGCTCAAAGGTTGTAATGGGAACTTAAAAAGCCCGAATTATTTCTTGACGATCAGTTTTCGGGTCATCACCCCTTCGTTTTCGACATAAAGGGTGTAAAAGTAGATGCCGGCACTCAGGTCCTCCGTATTGATTCGGACCAGGTTATCGAGGGGTGATAACGAATACTCGCCTATGACGTTCCCTATGATGTTGTGTACCAATATTTTAGCTTTCGTCTGGTCGCTTCCCAGTTTATAAGCGACATTGGCGTGTTCGACTGCGGGATTCGGGTATACGTCGTAAAGGGTAATGTAGCGCGAATTATAAATGTTTGCCCTTTCACCCACCTTTTCTTCAACCGAAAAATTAAGGCCGAATTCAAGCGACTGTCCCGGATTGGCTTTGTTGTAAGCGATATAATGAAGGGAGCTTTCGTTTTGATTGAGGCCTGCGTCGAGCGCGACATAGAGATTTGTTATCGTCTGCCCCGGTTCCACTTTAACTACATAATCTTCAATTTTTGAATCCAGACAATTGTTGTCGACGCAAAAATATTTTTTTTGAGTGCTTCCCAATTGCTCATCAACTTTTCTAATGATCAGAGTGACAGCTTTTTCGGAAGTATTTTTGAAACGAAGCGGAACCCGGATGGTTTCCCCGATTGTACCCTTGTATGACTCCTGGAACGGCGCAATTTCAAATCCCTGACCGAGTGCCCAGGTACCCATCATTACCATAATCACCGCCAACAGGGCTTTCATCATGATCTGCGCGAGAGTTTCACAAAAGTTAAACTTTTTACGGTATTGTCATAATAGAATTGCAAATATTTCGTTTGCGCTGATTGTCATCATTTAGCCCGCCCGTTTGAAAATCTTTTTAACCATTTAAAGCGCGCAACCGGCGAAAAAAAATTTGAAATCTGTTAAAAAAAAATCATAGTTCAGTTCAACGCCTTTGGCCGGGATGGAAATCCTGTCGAGATTTGCTGATCTTTTTTCACCTGGGATTTAACCGGTTTGTCACTTTCCTTCCAGGAGAAACCCTTGAGCTTAATGTCTTCCTCCGTTATCTCGTGGGGTGGGATAAACCTTGCATCTGGCTGTTTATAAAAACTTAAATTATTGACCTTGCCATTTTTGAACCGGATAGTGATGTTGCTGCAGATTATACGGTTCACACCCATCGCACCTTTTTCCTCTTCGCTAAGGGCGTAGTAAATGCTTTCACCATTACCCTCTACCACAACGCGGTGCATTTTTTTTTCTTTGAATTCGGCGGTCATCTTGCGACCCTTGATCTGGTTGTAGTTTAAGAGTGAGTCTTTCGAAATGACAAACGAATTCACATTCATGAAGATGCGGTCGATTGTGTTGTTCTTGATCAACATCCGGATGGAGTCCGCAGTCATTTGATTTCCCTCCGACCACAAAACCGGATCCTGATAAAAATAGATGGTGGAATCAGACATTCGGTATTCCACCGAATCGGCAATACCCTGAAGGTCAGACTTGAAAATTTTTACTTTGTTATAAGCAAGCAATCGTTTTTTGGTCTCGTCTCTGTTGTCGATGGATACGAGCGTATCTGCAGCCATGAACAACGTATCATTGTCCTCTGTAACTTTTGCCAGGTAGGCCCGGTCAAATATTTTAATAAGTCCCGTGTTTTTATAATAATCTGCAGCCTGTCCATAAATAATCAGATTTTCTTTCTTTGAAGTAAGCTTCACGGATTTTCGAAGCTTGTAAATCTTACGAATGCCATCGAGCTGAAAATCCTCACTCTCTAAAATATACTCATCTGACTCAGCCGTGCCAAGTTTCAGATCTGAACGCCGTGTCTTCGTGTCGTATTCTCCGTCGTTGTAAACGAAAGTGCTGCTGTCCTTGTCGACTACATTGGTGGGTGTACGGAAATATAGAATCTTCGTGCGCGAGTTATACTGCAGACTATCCGAGGTCATCGTATAATCGGGATTTTTAACATGAACATTCTTTTTAAATGAAGCCATGTTCGAATTCAAATCATAATATCCCTTGTTGCTGGTCAACACATTGATGCTGTCCACCAGCCGTCCGCCGTTGTAATAATATGCCAGATTTTTGGGCCGGTCGAAGTCAAGGTGGTCTGTGTATAACGTTGACGTTGCAAGCTTGGTGAAGATTACATTGTTTCTGAGCTTAGCCTTTTTTGTATTGCCATCATACTCAAGCTTGTTGCCCGTAATCGTCACGGAATCACCTTCGGTGATTCGCACCCGGCCGAAAGCTTCAACAAAGTTCCGTTTTTTGAAAAGGTAAGCGGAATCACAATAAATGGTGGTCCTGTTTTGCTTCAGGATAACATTGCCCAGCAAGCGGTCGAAACGTTCATCGCCTTGTTTTCCACCCCTGAGTCTGTCGGCTTGCTCCAGCTTTACTTTTTTTTGTGCAATTACATTGTTCAGACCCAATACCGCGAGGAACAGGCCGGTAAGGCACAGCAATCGCAAATCCTGCCTTGCCGGCAGCCACGCGTAAAAGGTAAATCGTAAGTTCATGGAGTTGCAAGCTACAATCGTTAGCGCAGAAATCGTTACTTCATTGCGCGTAATTCGTACTTTTGCCCTGTGATTGAGCAATTTCTGAACCATATTGATCGGTTTAAACTTTGCGACGTTTCTGATTCGATTTTATTGGCCGTTAGCGGCGGCGTGGACTCCATGACGATGCTTCACCTCTTTAAGGAGTCTGGTTTCACCATCGCCGTGGCTCACTGTAATTTTCAGCTTCGTGGCAGGGAATCAGACGAGGACGAGAGTTTTGTCCGCGATGTCTGCAAACGTCTGGGCGTTCCTGTTTTCGTGCACCGGTTCGACACGGAATCCTTTGCCTGGGAGGAAGGCCTGTCCATCCAGATGGCCGCCCGCGATTTGCGTTACGCCTGGTTTGAAGAATTGTTGAAAATCCATTCATTTCACTGGCTCGCTACAGGCCATCACTTTGATGACACGATGGAAACCATTCTGCTGAATTTGACGAAAGGGTCCTCCACTGATGGGCTGGGCGGTATCCCCGTTAAAAATGGAAAGATCATCAGGCCCTTGCTGTTTGCCACCCGGGCACAGGTCGAGAAGTTTGCCCGTGATAGAGGAATCCTCTGGCGGGAAGACCAAAGCAACCTGACCGATGATTATCAACGTAATTTCATCCGTCACCAGATCATTCCAAGGTTAAAGGAATTGAATCCTTCTCTCGAAACAACCTGGCAGCATGGCATCGAAAAGATTCAGGGCGATCTCCATTTGCTTCACCATGCTTTTGAGGAATGGAAAAATAACAACGTAAAGGAAAAAACCGATCGCATAACCATCCATAAAAAAGGTTTTGATATGCTCGCAGCCCCTGAAGCGGTGTTGTGGCGTTACATCAGGATCCATTCATTTAATTTCGAACAGGCGCGCGAAATTATCCAGACGTTCAAGGGCCAGCCGGGCAAAAGATTTCTGTCTGTGACGCATACATTGGTCGTTGACCGGGAAGATATTATTATTACGCCACATCCACAGGAATTGAATACGGTAACGATTGGCCACGATCATCACGAAGCGAACTTGGGGCCGTGGAAATTACACTTGACAAACGGTGCTGCCATGATACCGGGCTCTGGTAAAACCGAGGCCGCGCTCGACGCCGATGAGTTGATATATCCACTGATCTGGAGGAAATGGAAAAATGGCGATTCATTTCAGCCCCTGGGCATGAACCATAAAAAAAAGATAAGTGACTTCCTGGTAGACAATAAATTGTCATTGGCCGATAAGAATGCGATCACCGTCATAGAGTCCGATGGAAGAATTGCTTACGTGGTGGGATGGCGGATCGACGACCGTTTTAAAATAACGCCCCGAACGAGGCGTGTCCTGAATATCCGCGTCGAGAAAGTTTGACACGCTCCTTTCTCAAAATTTATTTCCAAAATCCCCTCGAATTGATAACTTGCCGCCCGGTTTTAGGGGGTAGATCTTCCCGCCCTGCAATGTGTTGACTACCAGGATGGTACCATAGGCAAAAGCGTCTATCATCCCTTGATACACCGCTGAGTAGGACACCGGATTATAAAATTTAATTTATACGAATATGAAAGTAACTGTTGTTGGCGCGGGTAATGTTGGCGCCACGTGTGCAGACGTTTTGGCCTATCGTGAAGTAGCCAACGAAATCGTTTTGTTGGATATTAAAGAAGGTCTTGCCGAAGGTAAGTCATTGGATATTTGGCAAAAAGCTCCCATTGATCTGTATGATAGCCGCACGATCGGCGCAACGAATGACTACAGCAAATCTGCGGGCTCCGACGTTGTTGTGATCACCTCGGGACTTCCGCGCAAGCCAGGTATGAGCCGCGATGACCTTATCGGGACTAACGCTGGAATTGTAAAGTCGGTTACTGAAAATATTATCAGACATTCACCCGGTGCAATAATCATCGTGGTTTCAAATCCGCTGGATGTAATGACCTACCAGGCGCATATAACTTCGAAGCTACCGCGCACGAAGCTTATGGGCATGGCAGGAATATTGGATACAGCCCGCTATCGCGCATTCCTGGCAGAGGCGTTGAACGTTTCTCCAAAGGATATACAGGCAATGTTGCTGGGCGGTCATGGCGACACCATGGTGCCGCTTCCCCGTTATACTACGGTTGCCGGGATACCGGTAACTGAGCTGATAGACAACGATAAACTGAATGCTATCCTTGAGCGCACAAAAGTTGGTGGCGGTGAGCTGGTGAAATTGATGGGTACTTCTGCATGGTACGCTCCCGGCTCCGCAGCGGCGCAAATGGTAGAAGCGATTGTGAAGAATCAACGTCGTGTCTTCCCTGTGTGTGTAAAACTGGAAGGTGAATACGGCATCAAGGATTGCTATCTGGGTGTGCCGGTGATCCTTGGCAGGAATGGAATAGAGAAAATAATTGAACTCGACCTCAACAAGGATGAGAAGGCCCTCATGGAATCAAGCCGTAAAGCGGTGAGAGAGGTGATGGATGTCCTTGAAAAGATCGGATAAGTGGATGTAGCGCGGTCAGCCTGCAGTCTTTGCAGGATGGTAGGTTGAGCAAAAGTATCAAGCCGGCATCGCCGGCTTTTTTTTGTGCTTCTTCGTTCAACGCAGGCTCGAGAACGGGAACGTACAGCAGCAGGGTTAGACCTTCCAGTCTTTATCCACCTTTGCGGCCACCATATATTATTTCCCCTTTCACCAGCCCGAATTTCTTTCGGACGCTTTCTTCGAGGTTGTCTACATAGGAATCTTCCAGCGGCAGGAGGCCGGCCCCCTTGATGCGCTGCGTGTAATCCTTGCCATACTTCCTTACGTGATCATCCTGTCCGAATATTTTTTCGCGTTCGTGCCGGTCGGTAATGTTCGCGTCTTCGAAGGTTTCGTCAGGTACGGGATTGAAGAATGGAACCTGAAGAATTGCAAACCCGCCAGGCTTAAGCACGCGGTGAATTTCATTCATGGCTTTGATATCATCCCTGACGTGTTCCAGCACATGATTGCAAAGTACTACATCAAAGGTGTTTTGCCCGAAGGGAATTTCATGAATATCCATTTTTATCTTCGCAAGTGGAGACTCGATATCCGCCGTCACATAACGGTCTCGATGAATTTTTTCAAAACGTTTGATGAAACACGCTTCCGGAGCAATATGGAGGACGTGTAAAGGATCTTTGAAAAACCCGGTCTTTTCCCTCAGGTAAAGCCAGATCAACCGGTGCCTTTCCAACGAAAGACAATTCGGACAGAGAGCATTTTCGCGGGGGTTAATTCTGCCGTACGGCAGGAATTTTTTAAAGCTTTTGCCGCATACCGGGCACGTCACATCCTGACCAAAATACAACAATCCCAGAACCTTCAAGCCGACACCACTAACGCGCTGAAGGTATTTTCGCGGGACGTATCGAATCAGCCAGGAAATGACTTTTTTCATGGGACCATTTTGCGGGTACAAGCTTACGGTTAAAAGGGCAAAGGTAAAAGGTCTGCTTTGTCTTGAAAAACAGGTTTATTTGTCTAAAAAAGTCATCAAGGGTAAAACTATTTCACGCGGCGCCTCATCCTTAATCTGTAGGTGACAGGAGCCGGGGACTTAAACCGAACGAAATTTGTGGTGGATACTTTACTAAACAATGCCATGATGCATTCTGACACCCTTGTTATGCGGGCTAAAGAAGGGGATCAGAGCGCGCAGGGCAAATTGATGCAGCTGTGGTACAAGCGTATCTACAACTTCGGCTATAAATTTTTTATGGATCATGATCTGGCGATGGAGGTTTCCCAGAAGACTTTCATTTCCATGTGCAAAAATCTTCCCGGCCTGCAGGATAACGCCCGGTTTAAATCCTGGCTTTATAAAATTGCCGTCAACTATTGTCGGGAAGAACTTCGGAAAAAGAAAGGCGATCGGTCTCTTTCTTTTGATGTGGTCTGGAATCGTGACGCCGAAGAATCGCCAAAATGGGAAGCTGGCGGACAACGCATTGACAACCCCGAATCTCAATTACATAAGACCGAGCTCGCGGACATTTTGCAACAGGCATTGAGCGAACTGAACGCCGAGCAGCGTGAGGTGGTCATTATGAAGGAATATGAAGGATTGAAATTCCGTGAAATTGCGGAAGTGTTAAACATTTCAGAGAACACCGCAAAATCCCGGATGTACTACGGACTCGATGGACTACGGAAAATTTTGGATCGAAAGAATATAAATAAAGATACAATAGGATATGAGCTATAAACCCAACGAAAATGATTTAATGGCTTACCTCTATGGTGAATTGGAAGGTTCCGAAAAGGAAGCCATGGAAAAATACCTTTTTGAACATCCTGATGCACGCCGTGAGCTGGAACGTCTTCAGCATATGAGAAGCATACTGAGCGAGGTAAAAGATAAGGAAGTGATCGCCCCTCCAATTTTTGTTGGCGAGAGCAAACAGAGATTTTTGTGGAATGCACCTTATCTTAAAACGATCGTCAGTATCGCGGCATCCCTGCTCCTGATCATTTTAGCAGGCAGGCTTTCAGGTATGAGAATTCAATATCACTCAAGCGAATTGCGTATCAGCTTTGGTGGCGATAAGGATGTTAAGGAGATTCCTGTACAAAGTGTGCAGCCTTCCGTTGCATCCTTGTCGGCAGAGCAGGTGCAGTCGATGATCAATGCATCGTTAGACAAGAATAACCTTGCCATGCAGTCAAGCTGGAAAGAAACGCAGCACCAATTGGATGCATCCATTACGGAAAATTTAGCGCAGAATTCCAAAAAGATTGACAAGCTGGTCAGGGATGCATCCACGGCATCGCAAGATCAGATCCGTGAGTTCGTTTCAGGTATGCAGACGGAGAATTTACAATTGGTTAAAAACTATTTCAAACTCTCCGCTGACGAGCAAAAGCAATATATCGAAAGCTTGCTGGTTGATTTTTCAAAATACCTGCAGCAACAACGCAATGATGATCTGCAGATCGTTCAAACACGACTGAACAGCCTCGAAAAAAATACGGATGTGTTTAAACAGGAAACAGAACAGATCCTGTCCAGCATAATTACTACAGTAGGGACGAATAATTCTATCGGTACAACTAATTAAGGTGCCAGTCGGCAATGATTTTAATGTGTGAGAATATGAATAAGATGATTCAAAGTTTGCTTTACAGTATCATTTTCTTGAGCGCAATGCCAGCCATTGCACAGAAAATCGATGAGGAGAGAATGCAACGCGATATCGCTGTTGCTGAAAATGTATTGGGCACGTTGATAAAACAGCAGTTTGAAAAGCAAAAAATGTTTTTTGCTTTAGAGATAAAAAGCAACTACCAGCCGGGATACGGTGTAACATTTTATATACCTGCCGACTATACAACACCAATTGTATTTGCCCTGCCGGGAAATGAAACAGACGTTTGGAATGATGGGCGCGTCAGTGGGCAACGGTTCTACATCAACGAAGGTAATTACGAAAACCAAAACAACGTAGTCGCACCTTCTGAACGGCAAAAGAAAGGTACATTAAGCCTTAAGGATAAAAAAGATGCGAAAGCAAAGCTGGACATGGATAGTATACAGGATTCTTATAATTCAAAAGTTATCGAAGCAGCAAAAACTTTCTTGCTGGACTATGGCGATATGATCACGCAACTTTCGGCTGCGGAGAGAATCATTGTTTCCAATCAGGGAGATAGACCCCGGGTATGGGTTAACAAATATTTCAACGCGCCAAACCGGACACATTTATCTGTGGAAGTTTTAAAAGGCGATTTGACGCAGTACAAACAAAATAAGATTTCGCGTGAGCAGGCATCTTCTAAAATTAAAGTGATCAATACTGAATCTGTTAGCGAAGTAGAACCGGACCTGGAATTACTGTCCAGTATCTTTAGCCGCCTTTACAGACCCGATCTTTCCAAGACTTTTTTTGTACAGGACAATGTGTATTTCGAACGGTTGAAAGATTATGGTGTGGTATATTATATGCAGGCGCTGAGCAGCCAGGAGCTGGGCTATACAAGGCGTTACGTAATGCCGACTGTTGGTCTGGAGGATGTAGATCAGGCCACCCGCGACAAGACCATTAAAGAACTCTATCCCAAATTCGAACAGGAGTTGAAAGACAACATCCTCGAATATGGCCGCACACTAAAGAGCCTGAAAGATGATGAAGTATTGGTTTTTCAGGTGAAACTGACGCGCTGCAGCGGCTGCAACATCCCTTCAACGCTTGAGTATACGGTGAAAAGCTCGGTTTTAAAGGATTTCAATGCGAACAAGATCAACAAGAATTCGGCGCTGGGAAAATTCGAGGTCAAGAAAGGCACTGACCAGTAACGGACAGATAAAAAAATCCTGTGATAAATAATATTTCGCATGTTAGCGGGTTAGATTATTAAATGCTTGGTGTTTTGGCTAAGATTATAACGCCAATGTAGACTGACATTTTACCTTTTTGTATTAGCTTTAGGTATTACGAGTAATTTTGAGCGGGGGTGATGAACTCTTTGGCGATCCGACGACATCGCCAGGGTTCTAAGTTAGCAGTACTTTGTATTCTTCACGAGAAACAGATGCCCGGTATGCAAAGAAAAATACTTTTCGCAGCGATTGGTTCGGCCGTGTTACTAGTTGCATACCTCCTTTTGCGTGAGGGCGCGCCGGGTGATATGTCAGATATCATAACAAACGTCAAGCATGGCCAGTTTCGGGTGGAAATCGAAACTACCGGCGAGCTTGAGGCAAAAAATTCTGTCAAAATTCTGGGGCCAACACAATTGCGTGATTTTAGGATTTGGCAAGTCGTTATACAAAGTATCGTCGATGAAGGTACCATTGTAAAAAAGGGCGACTGGGTGGCGACTTTAGATCGTTCTGAATTTCAAAATCGCTTTAATGAGAAGCAAATTGAGCTCGAAAAAGAAAATGCCGAGTTCGTTCAAACCCAGCTTGACACTACCCTTCAACTGCGTGAAGCCCGCGATCAGCTTATCAATTTGAAGTATGCCGTTGAAGAAAAGAAGATTGTACTTGAGCAATCCAAGTTTGAACCGCCTGCCACAATCAAACAAGCTGAAATAAATCTTGAAAAAGCCCAACGTGAATTTGAGCAGGCGAAGGAAAACTATAAAATCAAGCAACGGCAGAACGGCGAGAAGATGAAGGAACAATCAGCGGAATTACGCAAGGTCCAAAATGAATTTGGCGCGATGACGCAGGTTATGCAGTCGTTTACCATTCTGGCACCTGAGCCGGGCATGGTCATCTATACGAAAGGTTGGGATGGCAAGGCTGTGAAAGGTGGATCGCAAATTAACTTGTGGGAACCAACGGTGGCGACTTTGCCTGATCTCACCAAGATGATGTCAAAGACGTATGTAAATGAGGTCGATGTACGGAAGGTTATCATAGGGCAAAAGGTTGACATTGGTCTCGATGCATATCCTGAAAAAAAATTAAAAGGTGTCGTCGTGCGTGTAGCGAACGTTGGTGAACAACGTCCAAACTCTGATGCAAAGGTGTTTGAAGTAGCTGTGGAAATCGAGGGCACCGACTCGACCCTTCGGCCATCGATGACCACCAGCAATAAAATTATAACCAGGACTATCGATGATGTAGTTTATATTCCGCTTGAATGTTTACACAACCAATCGGACTCGATAACTTATGTTTATAAAAAGGAGGGTGTGAATATCTCCAAGCAGGAGGTTATGATCGGTGAGACCAACGCCAGCGATGTGGTAATTCTGGCCGGCCTGGCGGACAAGGACCGGATTTACTTGTCTATTCCCGCCGGACTGGACGGAGAGAAAATCGCATTGTTGGAACAGTTGTCCGGCAAAAGAAAAAAAGCCCAGCCTGGAGAAGAACCCCCTGCGGCACCGGCGGTTCCCGCGAGTATCGTCCCGGCTAGTGAGCCTGGTAAATAAATAAGTATGTTATCCCAACGTGTCCTGGCGAACTTCTACATTGCAGTTGGAGCAGTTATCACCAATAAGCTGCGTTCACTCCTTACCGCCCTCGGTATTATCTTCGGCGTGGCTGCCGTTATCGCGATGTTAGCTATTGGCAATGGCGCACAAATGGAAATCCTGGAACAAATCAAATTGGTTGGGCTGAACAACATCGTCATCAAACCGATCGTCGAGCAGGAAGAGGAAAAAATTGAAGAGCCAGTTGGCCAAAAGGATAAAAAAAAATTTTCCCCAGGCTTATCGCTTCGTGACCTCAACAATATCACCAGCACTATTCCAGGAATCACGCGAATTAGTCCTGAGATTATTATCGACACTCATGTTATCAGGAAAGGACTGCGCCGGTCAGCAAAATTGATCGGAATCACACCCGACTATTTCCATATTTATAACTTTGTTCTAAATGAGGGAAAATCTTTTAGTGAAGAACAGCAACGATTGGGTGCCCCCGTGTGTGTCATCGGACATGCCATTCAAACAAAATTTTTTCCAACAGAAAACCCGATAGGTAAAAGTATAAAAGTCGGACAGCATTGGCTTACTATTATCGGTGTTCTTGATGAAAGACTTATCAGCAACACAGCAATTAGTAAACTTGGGATCCGCGACTTTAACATGGATATTTATGTACCCTTGCAATCGGTACTCATTCGCTACAAGAACCGGGATCGAATAACCGCAGAGCAATTAAGACTTGAATCACTCCGAAGTCAGGGCAGGGTTTTTGGGACTGCCGCGGGCGACAATCAAAGCGAGCAGGAAAGAAAAAATTATCATCAGCTGGATCGGCTGGTCCTTCAGATTCAGGCAACGCATCAGCTAGCGCCAACGGCTGAAATAGTGTCAAGGCTACTCGAACGAAAGCACTATGGCGTCATAGATTACGAAATTGAAATTCCGGAATTGTTGTTGAAGCAACAGCAACGCACGAATGATATTTTTAATTATGTATTAGGCGCAATAGCAGGGATATCGCTGCTGGTAGGGGGCATCGGAATTATGAACATCATGCTGGCTTCGGTTCTTGAACGGATCAAGGAAATCGGATTGCGTCTGTCGATCGGCGCAAAAAAGGGCGATGTGGTCCAGCAATTTTTATTCGAAGCAATCATGATCAGTGTTTCAGGAGGGCTCATCGGTGTTCTTTTAGGTATTTCGCTGGCCTTTTTAGTTTCGGAATTTGCCAACATTCCCACCATCATTACGCTTTCGTCGATCATTTTATCTTTTGGGGTTGCCGCAACCGTTGGATTGATATTTGGAATTGCACCGGCCCGGAGAGCGGCAAGTCAGGATCCGATTACATCATTGCGCTATGAATAAAGCCTGTATTCTCCTTATTCTTGTTTATAGTAACCTTCAACTTGCAGCGCAGAATGTTTTTTCGATAAGTGATATTATCCAGCGGTCGCAATCCCAGTCGCCTGACTTCAAGGTGTCCGAAACAAGGCTTGAAAACAGGTATTGGCAATTTCGAAATTTCAAAAGCAATTATAATCCGCAGGTTCGACTGATCAGCAACAACGCCGGTCCATTATATAACAATAGCTATAGCCCCGTTATGCAGCCCGACGGATCTATACTATATCTCCAGATCAATCAGTTTAATCCTGGGGTAAATTTTGCCTTGGAGCAACCGGTCCAATGGACAGGGGGCATCATTTCGGTTAACACCACGTACAATTATTTCCGGAATATTGAGGAGGACTTCTCCCAATGGAACGGTTCTGTCCTCAACATCCGCCTGAATCAACCGATTTTTTCCTACAATCAATATAAATGGGACAAACGAATACAGCCCATCCGTTATGAAGAGTCGAAGCGTGATTTCGCTGAGTCGATGGAAGCTATCGCCCGCGATGCGGTTGAGAATTTTTTCGAGGTCCTACAAGCGCAGGTTGACCTGGAGATCGGCCAGTATAATGTCGCGAATAACGACACAATCTATAAAATCGAACAAGGCCGGTATAATATTGGAACTACGTCGAAGGATAAACTTCTACAGGTAGAGCTACAGTTGCTACGGTCAAGACAGGATGTTGCACAAAGTCGGTTAAACCTTCAGACGTCCAGCCTACAGTTGCGAACCTATATCGGCCTTCGTTCAAATGAAGCATTTGAACTTATTCTGCCTGAAGAAATTCCAACCATAATAATCAATGAAGAGGATGCTTTACGGTATGCAAAGGAAACAAGATCGGCGTACGTTGCTTTTGAACGGAGGAGAGCCGAGGCCGAGGCAGCCGTTGCGCAGGCAAAAGGCATGCGGTATGAAGTTGCTGTTTCAGGGGGATTCGGGTTGAACAATGTGGGTGGCACTATGAACGAGCTGTATCAAAATCCCGCCAAACAGCAGTTTGTGAATCTGAGCTTCAATATACCGCTGATCGACTGGGGACGCAGGAAATCAATGATGCAAAGCGCATACGCGAACAAACGTCTAAATGATTATCTGATCGCACAGGACGAGGTGACGTTCGACCAGACGGTGTTGACTCAGGTAAGGCAGTTTGAAATGCTGAAGTCACAGATCGATATCACCAAGAAGGCAGACGAAGTAGCATTTGAGCGCTACAATGTCGCCCAGAACCGATACCTTATTGGAAAAATCGACATTACAAATCTTAATATCGCCTTAAACGAAAAGGACGATGCGAAACGTAGTTACCTGGAAGCGTTAAAGGCGTTTTGGATTGCTTACTACGAGTTGAGGCGCCTTACGCTTTATGATTTTGCGTCCCAGAAATATTTATATAATCCTTTGGAGTAATGTTAGACGGACTTCAAAAACTCCGACCTGTATTTTGTAAGGATGCTCGACTTGGATACAAAACCGAGATACTGCTTGTCTTCAACTACCGGCAGGTTCCATTGGTTGGTATCGTCGAACTTTTTCAGCACGGTGTGAAGGTTGTCATTTAGCTTGATGATCGCCGAAGGTTTAGTCATCAGCTCCTTTACCATCGTCTTTTCATGTTTTTCAGGATTGAAAATAATGCTGCGGATTTTATCCATGTGAACCAGACCCAGTAATTCGTTTTTTTCGTTAACAACGGGGAAGGTATTTCTGCTGGAGGCAGAAATGACCTGTATCATCGATTGCAGTGTGTCGTCGGGTTTTACCACGGAAAAATTGGTTTCGATAAGCGCGGTGAGGTCGAGTTTGCTTAGTAGAAAGCGGTCTTTGTCGTCGACGCTTAGGTTCAGCATATGTGAAAGCTTTTTGCCTTCCATCGACAACGGTTCAAAATACTTTGAAACGATCAGGCTAAGCGCAGATACGATCATTAGCGGGATCATAAGTTCGTATCCGCCGGTGATTTCGGCAATAAGAAATATCGCCGTAAGCGGCGCATAAAAAACCCCACTGAGTATGCCGGCCATCGCAACCAGCGTAAAGTTCGTTTCAGGTATTTTTGCGATCCCGGTGAGATTAATAAATCTTGAGTAAACGAACCCCAGATACGCTCCTACAAAAAGTGAGGGCGCAAAACTGCCACCGTTTCCTCCGCTGCCTGTAGTAATAGCGGCGGCAATAGTTTTTAGAAACATTAAAGCTCCCAGAAAAATCAGCAGTTGCATATCATTCCGGATAACGGAATTGATTAAGCTAACCTTGGTAAGTTGATCCGCCTGGAGAAGGGAAAGCGATTTTATCGACTCATAACCCTCGCCGAATAACGGGGGGAAGAAAATCAGTAGAATGAACAACAATAGCCCGCCCAGTAACACTCTTAGCCATGTGTTTTTTACCGCTTTCATTTTTAAGTCGACCCAGGTAAACATCCGCGCATAATATAAAGACAGAAAGCCTGCTAGCAGTCCCAGCAAAATGTAATAGGGAACGTTGTAATAGTTGAACGGCTGTTGAAGTGTAAATGAAATAAGAGCGTCTTCCTGCAGGATAATTTTTGAGAGGAGCGCGCCGCAGGCAGCCGAAACTATCAAAGGGATAAGTGCTGACGCACTGATGTCGGTCAACAAAACCTCGACCGCAAAGAGAACACCGGCGATTGGGGAGTTGAACGCGGCGCCTATCCCAGCAGCCGCGCCACACGCAAGAAGAATGGTACGGTCCTTATAGGAAAGATTATAGGATTTACCAAAGTTGGAACCAATGGCAGATCCCGTACTCACCATCGGGGACTCCAATCCCATTGAACCTCCAAAGCCTACGGTTAGCCCACTGGTGATCAAATGTGAATACATCGTCTTCGGTGGAATGTTGCTGGATTTTTTTACGATGGAATGCACAATTTCCGCCGTACCCTTCTGAAGTTCTGTTCTTAAAAGGTACTTAATGTAAAGGACTGTAAGTAAAATCCCCACCAGCGGAAACAATGCGAAGACAAAAAATTCCTCAAATACACTGGAGTAGTAGGTGACTAATCGTTCGATCGAATGAACACAGTATTTTAAAGTGACCGCCGCCAAACCCGACGTAAGTCCCACCAGCGCGCTGGCGAGTACAAAGAACTGCCCCGGCGGTAGTTTCTCTTTTAGATAGAGTATTGGCTTTTTAAGAACAGCGTGAATGGCTCCGATCATCGATGCGTCAGTAAATTATCCAGGATCCTGCTCCGGCAAGATGCATTTTTTTCCCTCTTAGATTCACACATTTTATAATTTGTGTGGAAATAAATACACACCAAAAAGTAAATGAGTCAAAAAACCGTGGCTATCTCGCGGAAAATCAATGGCGAAATTATTGCCAGAGGTGTTTTGAAACACTAAACCAAAAATACAATGAAGACTTTAGGTATCGTCGTTCTTGCACTCGGAATTATCATGACGATTTTCACCGGGTTTAATATCATCACCAAAGAAAAGGTTGTCGATATTGGGCCTCTCGAAGTTAACAAGGAAGAAAAGACCCCTATTTATTGGTCGCCGGTAACTGGGGGTATACTGATCCTCGCTGGTGCCGTGATATTGGTGGCAGGCAGAAAAGGAATTAAATCTTAAACTAAAAAAACTATGTTACCTGATAAAGTACTTTATACCGACGGACGTGGCATCACAGTTACTGATTCTACGTTTCAAGTTAACAAAACGTCATATCAGCTAAACGGTATTATAAAGCATGGATTGCTGATCATCCGACCGGAGCGGTCGCCTGGAATGCTGCTTTTGATTGTGGGATTTATCGTTTTGGTGGTCGGGATCTTAAGCCTTATCCCTGCGTCAGTCATTCCTCCAATGGACATTAATGGGGAACAAGTGTCAGCCAATACGGTAGCCATGTGGGCCGGAGGCGCTCTCGCTTTAATCGGAATTGTTGTCTTATTAGTGGTCAGGGAGCGTTATGCCGTGCGTATAGCTACAGCGGAAGGTGAAAAAAATGCAGTTGTAAGCGAAAAAAGGGAGTATATCACTCAAATCGTTGATGCATTGAATGAAGCTTTTACGCTCAGTCGCCCTCCATCGGTTTATGAAAAAGATCTGGTGAGCAACTAATCAAAATTTAGAATTAGCAGACATAAAAAAGCTTCTCAGAATTCTGAGAAGCTTTTTTCTTTAGTGGTTGTTGGTAAATGTCTTGCAATCGGTCCTTTAATCACGGCGATCGTTGACCGGCTTCCCTTCTTTGTTAAATCGATAGGTATGGGTTGTGTTTCCATCCTTTATTTCAACGGCGTATTCATCGCCATTCTTACTTTTGTAAAAGGTTTTAGACTCTCCCTTGTAATCTGATCCCTTCAGGGCGTTGAGCATTGTAGCAGGAATTTCTTCCTCTGAAATCTTGACCATGTCGCGTAGGCCGTTATCCCGGACCTGATCGGCTGATTGTGTTACCGCTGGATCACCCTGACGGACGGGATTTTGTGCTGTATCCAGACCTGATTCTTGCGCATATGCGCACGAAAAAAGCGCACATAAAAAACTGAAAGCAATTAATTTTTTCATGGTGAATGTTTTTAACAACATCCAATGACAAATTTGTGCCAGAAAATTTCAGTTTGATTTATTTACTACTAATGGTGTGAGAAGAGAATTTTTAGGAAGCTGAGCTCATTCTTCTGTGGGGACTATTTCTACAGCGATGTAAAAATTTCTCAATCTTCCCGAATAGTTTTTTCCTTTAGCTCGTTTTCAAGGGATCTTATTTTCTCTTCATATTGTTCCTTCTCCTCAGCGAGACTTCGATCTTTGGATAATACATCGTTTTCTAATTTTTTTAATTTCGTCACGTCTCTTGAAATTCCGAATGTTCCCACCACTTCTCCCTTGCCATTGATCAGAGGCATTTTTGTGGTCGACACCCAATGCTCGGAGCCGTCGGTCATAACCTCTTTTTCTATGTAGTCAATCTTTGGCTTCCGGGTCGTCATAATGTTCAATTCGTCATCGAATGCCTGTTGTGCCCGCGCTTTATCCTGGAAATCAAAATCCGATTTTCCAATGAGGGCTTCTACATCTCCGCTAAAGTGACTTGCCAGATACTTGCTGACACGAATAAATTTGCTGTTCCGGTCCTTAAAATAAATTGCGTCCGGAATATTGTCCATGAGCGAATCCAGCAGATATTTTTCTTTTTCCAAATTAGCTTTCAGTGTCCCGAGTTCGCTCACTGTTCGGTTCATTTGCTCCTGCGTTGCCTCAAGTTCCTCCATGTTCTGCCTCATTTCCTCTTCCTGCGCCCTCATTTCTTCGGCCTGCTCCTGAGAAACCTGTAACAATTTTGAGGTTTTTTCACCAGTCCTAACGGTGATGATGGAGGAGGCAAGCAACTCGCCCAATTTTTCGAGAAATTCGATTTCATGCGGTTTGAAAGGTGTTAAGGACGCTAATTCCAGGACGCCTTCGATTTTGTCATTTGTCCGCAAAGGTATCACCAAAAGGCTGCTGGGATTTGCGCCGCCCAGGCCTGACGTGATCGATAAGTAATTGTTGGGAACCTTAGCCATATAAATCGTCTGAGCCTCCAGGTAGCACTGACCGATGATGCCTTCGCCGATTTCTACCGTTTTGGCGAGATACTTCTTTCTTTCATAAGCATAGGCCGCGCGTAGTTGAAGAAACTTCTTGCTTTCCTCTTCTTCCACGATAAAGAGTCCACCTACCTTGGCGCCAACGTAGTTGACGACGTGAGAAACCAAATTTTCGGAAAGCTTGTCAAGGTTGTCCTGATACTTTCTGATGATCTCGCCGAATTTTGAAAGACCTTCCGTTGTCCAAATGCGGACTTGATCCTGCTCTTTCACAGCCTGCATTTGATTGCGCATATTCAGCAACTCTCCGGCAATTGTTTGTTGGTTCACAGCTTTGTTTTCATCAGTCATACCTTCCCAGGTGATGCCATGATTTCCGTTGGATATGGCCTTGATGAACTCCCGCACCTTCTTGAGGTTTGTGATCAGTCTTGCCTTCACCGCTTCTTCGTTTTGGTTGTCCACGTCCTCAAGGGAGTTGAAGATGTACGTCTTTGTGCTGTCTTCAAGTTCATTCATAATGCTGGACAATTTCGTGCGACTTTGAGCTGCATTCCGCACGAGAAAAAATATAAATGGAAGACCCGATAGAACCACGAGCACCTGCATTACGGCGGTGGTCGACAGGCTTTTGGTGATCTGTTCTGTTGTCGAGATTTCAGCCGGCTGAGAGCCCGACGTTTCTAAGGCGACATTCTGCGCACGTTCAATCGTGTTATCAAGGGACAAATAATGCTTGAGAGTTGAATAGTGGGAGAAAAGAAAAACCGTCTGGACAATTAATAATCCGGCGTACAACCATGTGAGAATGATCGGGCCTTTCTTGGTAAGAGATCTCATCATCTTGGGCTTTAAGGACATTAAAGGAAACTATTTCAGCCGTGAGCCCCAACTGAATGCAAGGAAATCAAACGTTTGTTGATTTTTGATTGGCCTTGTTTTTTTTTAAAGACACACCGTTACACGTGTGTGTGTTGCAAGGCGGATTTCCTGCGTAAATTTGCTTAAATACTGGCAAATGATTTTGAGCTGTGGCCTCCAAGTTGAAGCTTGCAGGAAATTCTATAAGTATTGAAACTCAACCTTACATTGGTAACTATCATCCTATACGGGAAATTTTTGTCGGGTGGCTTAACTTGTAATCCGGCCGTTGCTGATCGATCTTGTATTTTGAATTTTTGTATCCCTTGGTATATTTTTTTATGCGGGCTTCAAAAGCAACCTGCGTTCCTTCGGACAGGAATAAACTTTGAAAGCTCTTCGTATAGGCGAACCAAACATGATCCGTCACAACTGTGTTCTGGTCTACATCGACAATATTTTTGAAGAGAATCGTCTCCTCCGTAAATCCTTTGAAGTTTCTCTTTTTACCAAGCTTGACAAAGGTCGCCTGGAATTTTTTCCGCTCTCCTACTTGTGACGCCAACGCTTTTCTCACGGGATGATGGGTTTGTCAAGTTCGAGAATCTCCATTGCCTTTATCAGGAAAGGGACCTGATGTGGGTTGATCATCTTACAGGCGCGGTCATAGGCCATCCATTCGGCGCGGTCAACTTCAGGGATGTCAATGAATTTCTTTGAACGGGGAGGCCACTCAATTTTACAAACATTTGACCTGATACCTTGGTGTGAGTTCCATTCACCCTCAAACGTCCAGGCATGCACGGTTTTGCCGCTTTTTTGTTTTATCGAACCTAGCGCGTAAAAAGGTCCCTGAGGCTGTATTCCGGTTTCTTCAAAAAATTCACGCGTAGCCGTCTGTAAGATTTCTTCGTCCTTCTCTGGCAGTCCCTTAGGAATACTCCAGACGCCTTCATTTTTTTTCGCGTAGAACGGACCACCAGGGTGGACAAGAAAAAATTGCAATTCATTTTTTTCCTTGCGACACATAAGTAATCCTGCTGCGATCGCGGCCATAAAATCGTCAGATGTTTATATGCAGTCATCAAATGCTGACGGCTGTTAAAGAAAGACAAAACCGTGCTAATAAAAAAAAGCCAGAATCCCCTGGCTTTATAAACGAATAAAGGATCTGGTTTAAAAGTCTTTCACCGCCTTGCCGTTTTGATCAAACCGGTAAATTTTTGTCTGATTGCCATCGCGCATCTCCACCATAAACATGTCGCTGCTCTGATTCCGGTATATCGTTCCGTTTTCCCACCCTGTGTACTGGCTGCCTTGCAGGGTGCCACGCAGGGACGCTGGTATTTCGGATGCAGGAATAATGATCATGTCTTTCTTAAAATTTGCCTGGTCTTGTTCTGCCTGGTTTTGCGGCGAGGTCTGATCTTGCTCAACCGGAACTGGCGCCGGGGTAATTTTTGTCGTGTCCTGAGCATTGACGGCGAAAGCACCGCTTATTAAGGCGCCCGCCAGGAGTACTAGTTTTATTGATTTCATGGCTTTAAAAATTTTGGTTATGGGATTTTCTCCATCTCTGTCAACTTCTATTCAAACCCATGCCAGAGAACATATTTCTGGTAATCCGTTTAAATCGGCCTGTACTTAATCACAGCAACGGCGCGTCCCCCCAGCTTTCATTTTAAGAATGCGAACATGATGTACAACATGGGTGACAATGCAGATTATTCTCCACATTGAAGCGTCAACAAGAAGCGCGTTGTGTCAGACTGGATGCCAGGTGCTGAGCCTGTCCTCCATGTGTTCGCCGTATTTGCTTCCGCGGATAAAGCAGTATAAGCAATTGAACGAACATGCGCTGTACGGATTGATAGTGTAGTCATCAAGGAACCAGGGATCTCGCCGCTTGGTTTTGTTCAACACTGATTTTACCCGTGTCTCATGTAACACGAATTTTTATCGTGGTGTTGCTACACCAGCGTAAGTTTGGCGGACTATCTTATTGTTCTGAATGATGAATGTGTCTGTACCAAATGACAAATTGAATGTTGGCGCGGAAGCTTCCCAGATAATGTATCCCACATCTTTGTGCGCCACGGATTTATTTAACTTCAGGGTGCTGGAGTCTTTTGGAAAAGCTTTAAAAGCACCAATAAAATTTTCACGGATCTCCTGAAGGCCTTTGTACGTTTTGTCGGGGGTGATCAATACCGATTCTTCAGTGTAGTCCGCCATAGTTTCTTCGAGATCATTTGCCTTAAAAGCTTCCCAATGGTGATCCAGAACTTTCGAAGTGGATTCTTCGCTGAAAGCAGGAGTATCCGCCGTCGGTTTGGTATCCGAGCAATTGGCAAGGAGAAAGGCGGTCAGCGAAAGGCAAAGGAGTTTGGTTTTCATAAATGGATTGTTAAAAGATTGGCTGAAGTTAAAAAAGTTCTTCAATTATTTAACGCAAAGGGACGACGCAAAGCGCACCGACTTTGGCCCTTACTTGGAAAGCGGCTTAATGACACTTAGGATCCGGAGGAAATTGTCGCCGCTGTAAATGGCATCCTGTCGCTTTAGTTTTTGGACGTTTGCTTTATACACCGGGTTGGACAAGACCTCTTTTACTTTATTGGCGATTTCAAGCGCTGTGTCTGAATAAGCGCTGCCGCGAAGGCCCAATTTATGATAGACGATTCGGGCTGCGTTTCCGATGGGGTCATATTCAGAATGAATGGGATACAGAAGCATGGGAACTTCGGCATGCACCCCTTCCCTTATTGAATTGAGGCCACCGTGCGTGATAAACACATCGGCATGCATTAAAACTTGCAGTTGAGGAACAAAATCAAAAATGTACACCCTGTCGTTTGCCGCCAGGGTTGCAACCTCTTTAGGAATCCCCTTTGCAGCGATCACTAAGAGATGTCCTTCCTTAGCCGACGCCTGGATCAATTTCTTAATGAATGAAGAGAGGATTCCCGTGTCGCCAGGTGTTATCGTTCCAAAGGAACAAAAGATGAGCGGGGCTTGGTGCGTCTGCTTTACATCTAAGATCCGAGGCCAGACTTCGGTGTATTTGCTTCTTGTTTCAGTATCGTAATGTTGATTGGTCATGAAGCCAATAAAATGTTGATGCTGAGATTGACGGGGCGCGGGAAAGTCAAATTCCCGGGGCGCAAGGATAAATTCGTCCACATTTCTAAGGGTAAATTTCAACAGGCTGGGATCTTTGCTGACATAATGGGCCGGTACCCCGTTTTTTTTCAGCCGTCGATTGATCAGGAACAGATCATCAAATCCACAATACAAAAGTTTTTTCATTAACGAGTTTTTAAAACTTTTCCATTTCATCCCGTTAATGGCATTTTTTAAAGCAGCTGGATCGTCAGGAAAAACCTCGCTATTAAGGGGTGGATGGAAAGCGTCCGCCGTGGCTGGCAACATGGCATGGTGAATGGCAACATTGATCAGCCTTTCTTTTAAATATCGATACAGGACAATAAAATCAGTCGCCTGCCTTGAATCTATGAACACAACGCTGGGGTTCAATTCCTCTAACATCCAGTAAAGGTCAACCCTCCGATCGTTGTATAGCCTGTCCGTTATCCTGTCGCGCAAAGCCGACAAATAGATATTTTTTCCTTTTTCAACAGTTCTAACCCAGCTTTCAAATCCAAGGCCAAAGGGTACGGAGGTTAACTTTTTAAACTTGAATCCCTGCGCGATAATATAATGCTGAAAAAATTCAGCGCCAGCAAAATATACGTCATAACCGGAACGCTGCAGGAGACGGGCAATTTCAAGCACGGCGATAACATGGCTTAAGCCATGATAAAAGAGGAACACAGCACGTTGCTTCATAGTACTATGGTTTGGAAATTCACCAATCCTGTGCAATTGCTCTC
>DASUTP010000156.1:0-9841 GCA_036374515.1 Chryseolinea sp.
CCCCCTCAAGCCGATCCAGTAAATTGTTAAATGCAATTGCCATTTGACCAAGTTCATCATCGGGATTATATACAATTAAACGTTCGTGCAGATTTGACCCGCTGATCGTATTCGCCTTATGTATTTTTCTTGAGATCGGCCAGATTAATCTTTTTGAGATGTAATAGCTTAGGACCGAAATAACACCGATGCATGCGAGGATGCTAAGGGTAATGATAGTCCGTAAATTGCTAAGGACACGCATTCCGATTTTGTCGACCGCTGTAATAATTACCGCATAGTTACCGTCCTGAAGATGAAATACCCGGGCTGCGCCCTGTATGGTGTCCTGGTGAAAATAAACTTCCTCTTGCGTCGCAAGGGACTCCAGAAATTCATCAGGATAATTGTGATCAAGACTGTCTTGCCATCCCGGCGACAACGCCGCCACTTCTTCTGTTTCGTTCGGCAAGGTATTTAAAAATTGTTCGCGGATCTTCGCATAATCCTGATCTGAAAACTTCGAACGTTCCAAAAAAAACTTTTCTGCGATCTCAACTCGCTTTTTTAGTCTCTGAAAAAATTCGTTCTGCCGGTATTGCGCGGAAAAAAAATATACAGAGAGGCCAAATGCTAAAATAATAACCGCAGAGGCGAGGCTGAAGTACAAGGTTAATTTATGTCGTATCTTCATGGCTGATATCTTTTATGATATAACCCATACCCACCACGGTTTTTATAAGAGGAACCGGAAAATCGTGGTCAATTTTTTTGCGAAGATAATTTATATAAACCTCAACAACGTTGGTGCCGAGATCGTGATTAATGTCCCACACGTTTTCAAGTATGTACGTCCTGGAGACGACTTGATTTTTGTTCAGCAGCAAATACTCGAGTAATCTGAATTCGCGCGCCGTTAGATCGATGTTTTTGCCTCCCCTGCTTACCTCCATTGCCTTGGTGTCCATTTTGAGATCTCCCGCTGTTAAAATTTTGTTTACAACGGTTTTCCTACGGGCCAGTGCATAAATTCGCGCCATTAGTTCCCGGAATTTGAAAGGCTTCGTGAGATAATCGTCGGCGCCCAGCGTAAGGCCATTGACGATATCATCGGTGGTTGACAATGCTGTAAGCATCAGCAAAGGCGTTTGATCGCCGTGTTCCATCCGAAGTTTCTTGCATACCTCCAATCCATTCATTTCCGGCATCACAAGATCTAGGATGATAACATCGTAGGCGTCGCTTAGCGCAACATTCAATCCCATAGCGCCGTCGTAGGCTTGTACGACCTGGATGTTGTGCTCCTCTAGTCCTTTTCGAATGAAAGAAGAAACACCTCGCTCGTCCTCAATTAAAAGTATTTTCAATAGCTGTTTGTTTTAGATCTGAATTTACGCAAAAGGATTATAACATATTCAGCAAACAATATGAACGGCGGTTTACGGCGGTCCAAAAAATTCCACCAGCGAGCAAGCGTCACACTCCCGTCCATTTTTGTTTTAAGATAATTTAGATTCATAGCCCCCGGTAAGGTCAGCGAAGGCATCCTTTGCGGTGTACGGGGACTTCGTGGAGATTAGCCAAACAGGAAATACGCAACTATCAGAGTAATGAGAATATTAAATGCTTGTGCGATCAGAAACCCGTATAATGGCTTTCTGCTGCTCTCATTAAACAGGTCAGAGAATTTAGTTTCCAGTCCGATGCTGGTAAACGCAAGCACGAACCACAACGACTGGATGCTCTTTAAACTATCCTTTATAGGAGCAAGAACTTCAGGGCCAAGGACAAATGAAAATAACAAAGAGGCACAAACGAAGCCGATAACAAATTTTGGAAAGCGCTCCCATATCAGTGCAAGGGTCGGCTTCTCCGCATGTTCTTTTTTGCCATTCGTATGGTTAGAGTAGGTCCAATATACACTGATGGCAAAAGCCGCAATTCCCAACAGTACGTTTTGAGAGAACTTGACGATCGTACTGATCTTTAACGCCGTGTCTCCCACCAACGTGCCTGACGCAACTACCGCACCTGTTGTATCAATGCTTCCGCCCAGCCACGCGCCAGTCACTGCTTCCGGAAAGTCAAAATACTTCGCGATATAAGGCATAAAGATCATCATCGGTATCGCCGTAATCAAAACGAGAGAAATTACATACGATAATTTTTTGGTGTCGCCCTTTATCGCCCCCGCTGTGGCGATTGCCGCCGATACCCCGCAAATTGAAACAGCGCTGCTGATCATCATGGTAAGCTCTTCGTCGATCTTTAGTTTCTTACAAATCCAATATGCGAAATACCAGACGCTTAAGACCACGACCAACGCCTGGATCAGTCCTAATCCTCCGGCCTTTAAAATGTCGGAGAAGATTACGCCGGTGCCCAGCAACACAAGGCCAATCTTTACAAAAAGTTCGGCCGATAATGCCTGCCGCATCCAGTCAGGCAGTGTGAACAGATTGCTTACGACTAAACCAATTGTCAAACTGAAAATAACCGATTCAAGATTTAAGGCCTTGACCTCGCTGTTACCAGACAGCACCAACGCGATGAATGTAAGGAAAAACAATAAAGGAAAAGTTCTGAATGCGTCTTTGACAGACTTGTTGATGAGATACACCGACAACAAAGCAATCGAAAATAC
The DNA here is from genome assembly GCA_036374515.1 of Chryseolinea sp. Lineage (GTDB taxonomy): Bacteria > Bacteroidota > Bacteroidia > Cytophagales > Cyclobacteriaceae > Chryseolinea. The sequence continues at coordinate 2,624 of DASUTP010000156.1, forward strand.
AAAAGCAAACTGTAAAATTACTTTCCCTAAATTTTCAGGAGAGAATACACTAGCGAATAGCTCTTGAGGATTTTTCCACGAAAACGACGGAACCGGAATGATCAGTCCCACAATGGCCAGGAAAATAATTAAGAAGCCTAAAACCACTACAGTCCAGTCTTCGTGAAGAAATATTCTTTTTGATCCGGAGCCTTCCGTTGAATCAGCCATGTTCTGAATTAAAATGTTTGTGTCTGTTGATGGGGAACCAGAGGTCTGATCTTAATTTTAAAAATGTCAGACAGCGCCCGCTTCGCTGCATTATACCCACACATTCCGTGAACACCACCTCCCGGAGGTGTGGACGATGAACAAATATAAATACCTTTTGCAGAAGTGCGATAAGGCGACGATCGTAAAGCCGGACGTGTAAACAGCTGACCAATGTCAATAACCCCACCGTTAATGTCACCACCGATATAGTTTGGATTGTACGTTTGCATCTGGCGCGTATCCATAGTATGCCGTGCCAGTATCCTCTCCTTAAAACCTGGAGCAAATCGCTCGACCTGTCCTTCAATTGCGCCCGTCATATCCTGGGCAGATCCGTTCGGAACATGACAATATGCCCAGGCGGTGTATTTCCCAGCCGGAGACCGGGTATTGTCAAAATTACTTTGCTGTGCTAGTAGTACAAACGGGCGGTCAACGTGTTGTCCCCGCCAGGTTAGCTGTTCGGCTTTCGCGATTTCTTCAAAGGTATTGCCCAGATGTACCGTGCCCGCGCGTCTGCATACCTCCGCCTTAAAAGGAATGGTATCAGCCAACGCCCAATCCATCTTAAATACACCCATACCGTAGCGGTAGGTCTTTAGCTGCCATTTGTAGAGGGATGAAAACTTATGACCTGCAATTTCCAACAATTGTTTAGGTGTCACGTCAAATAAAACTGCCTTATATTTAGGGAGTTGATCCAGCGACCGGATATACGTATCCGTTTGGATTTTTCCACCCAGGGAAGTAAAGTATGAGGCCAACGCCTCGGCTATTGCATATGACCCACCTTTCGGGATGGGCCAACCTTTCAGATGGCCTTGCGCGAGCAATACAAAGCCAATCGCGGCCGATGCCAGATTCGTTAACGGCTGCATGGCATGACCCGCCATACCGGCCCACAATCCTCTTGCCTCCTTAGTGGAGAAATGATGCGCAACGGAAGCTGCCGACTGAATCGCCTTAAATCCAAAACGCATAAAAGGGATGACGTGAGTTGGAAAGCCAAACGGCCCCAGCGCGTCTTCAGCTATCTTCGGCCAATCCTTTAACAGAGGTCCGATCAATGATTGATATTTCTTTGCATCTTTACCAAGGCTTTCCGCGGTTGTGATTATCGATCCCGTTAACAGCGCTGCGTTACCATCATCAAATGGATGCGCCGCCGACAGCTCCGGATAAATGAATTCCAACCCGGATTTTTCTAAGGGCAAAGAGTTGAAAAAAGGAGAGGCTGCAGCCATGGGGTGTATCGCAGAACACACGTCATGCGTGAAGCCTGCCAGCGTAAACTGTTCTGACCTCAAGCCGCCGCCGATCTTTGAGTGCCCCTCCAGCAGCAAAACAGAAAGGCCCTCCTGTTGCATGACAATAGCAGCAGCCAAACCGTTGGGTCCCGATCCTACTATGATGACATCATATTCGTTTTTGCTCATCCGAGAGTAAATATAGCATCCAAAGGCATTCAGCTAAACAAATCATTCAGACAACGATTTATGCCTGGATACTGAAACATAACCTGATAGACGAGCTGCGGAACGATGTACCTCTACTGCACACCGAACGAAATCGATCCATTTCATCAGTTGCAAATCCTGTTTTTGACGATTGGTGACGTATGGTTAAACATGTGATGAACCGTGCCAATACAAAACCCTTTTTAATGATTTACTGCGCCGGCGATGTGGCCCATATCGGGGATTTTATCTAATTTCCACGTTCAGATTGTCATGAAGTCCTACGTCGCGGCATTGCTCCTTCAAGTTATCTTAATCTTCCCCGTACTGGCGCAGGCAAGTGCGGATAGCCTCTTTGTTCAACTAAATCAGGCTCTGGAAAAGAAGCAGGATTACGAAGACGCACGGCTTGAACGGCTTCACAGGCTTCATCAGGAATTGAATGGCGGGGGCGCAGCAAATGATGAGCGCAGGTTTAAAATACTTCAAAACCTTTCCAACGAATACAAAACGTTCATCTATGACTCTGCCTTCAGCAATATTACTAAGATGCACGAACTTGCCTATCGCCTGAATGACCCGATAAAAATTGCGTACGCCAAAACGCAACTCGGTTTTATACTGCTTTCCTCTGGGATGTTCAAGGAAACGCTTGATTCACTGGGTAACCTCAATATTTCAGGTATGCCCGACAGCATAAAGACAAATTATTTCTTTGTTTTAGCCCGCGCCTATTACGACCTGGGGGATTTTGATAAGGATCGATACTATACACCCCGGTACAATAAGCTTGGAACACAATACATCGACTCTGCACGAAGTCTATGCGACTCCAAGTCGTACAACTACCTGTATTTTACCGGGCTAAAAAATCTCAAGAACGAAAATAACCGCGATGCGTTGGCAGACCTGAATACACTCCTGACGAAATATAAATTGACCCACCATCAGGTTGCTGTTACCGCGTCTACTCTGAGCTACTATTATATTTCCAGAGACGATATTGACAAGGCCATCGTGCTGCTGACGCAAGCGGCGATCGCCGATATCAAGTCCGCGACCAAAGAAACCGCGGCAATGTCTTCGCTGGCGGAATTGCTTTATAGAAACGGCGATGTCCTGAACGCTTACACGTACATTCAACATGCCATGAATGACGCAATATATTATGGAGCCCGGCAACGCAAGGTGCAGGTCGGTTCGATTTTGCCGGTTATAGCTTCGGCAAAGGTGAACAATGTTGAAGAGCAACGTAAACTCTGGCTTATTTATTCCGGCGTCATCACCGGGCTGACCATTTTAGTGCTGGTGTTTGCTGTCATTATTTTTAAGCAATTAAACAAACGCAAAATTGCAGAGCGCGCCTTACAGGAGGCGAATAAAATTAAGGAGGAGTATATTGGATACTACTTTAATATTAACTCAGAATATCTTGGCAAGATCGAAAGTTTCAAGAAATCAGTAGAGATGAAGCTGCTGACAAAAAAGTTAGACGATATTAAATTTATTGTCAACAACATCAACCCAAAAAAAGAACGGGAAGAACTATATCACAGTTTCGACAAAGTCTTTTTGAAACTTTTTCCGGATTTTGTAGTGATCTTCAATTCATATTTTAAGGAAGAAGACAAAATAGTATTGAAAGAGGGACAATTGTTAAATACAGAGCTGCGGATCTTTGCTCTTATCAGGATGGGTATTCATGATACCGACAAGATTGCCAAGATCCTCGATTATTCCATCAATACGATTTATAATTACAAGGCGCGGGTCAAAAGCAAATCGCTGATTCCCAACGAGGATTTCGAAAAAAAGGTGATGGAAATTCACGCATTGTGAATTAATACCCCCTACGGATTTTACTACCAGTTCCAGGTAGATTTCAACAAATTTTCGCCAAGCCCGGCCTGAGACACCTCCGTCGGTTATTTCTCAAGATTGTTAAAAATCAACGCTCCGGATAAGGGTGGTGGAAAATGACTATATTTAATAATGGCAAAGATTCCCCAAGCCAACAATAGAAACATATGGTCCGCGGCGGTGCTTTGCCTCGCATTGATAGCGGGATTTGCGTCACTTCCAGCGCTGCGCGGCAATACAGAAAGTCAAGGCCATCAAATTGAGCTCGTCACCAGAAATTTTTCGCAACGAAAGACCGTTAAGTTATTCTTTGCAACTAATCGCGTTGCCGTTTTTCTTAAAGTCTGTCTTGACGTAGTAAAAAGACTAGCCACGTTTAACTGTAATATCAAAATCGCTCTTACCGAAAATCTGAAATCGGAAATGTTAGCCCGATGGCTGAAGATGGAAAGACTATACACATCTCTCGGGAATCTAAATTCACCCGACGCCTACATTATAAGAGGATAATATTCAAACCTCTTGTTCTGCCCTCCATTTCGGGCTTCCCTAAATAAAATCTTGTTTACATGCAGTTCTTAAAAAGAGTAGGACGTGTCCTGATCATTTCCTTTTTTATAATACTCGCGTCTTTTGGAATAGGAATCTTTGGCATAAACTTCCGCGAATCGGTCGTCGAACACGAAAATCGAATCGAACTGGTCAAGAAGAAAGACGACGATGAAGACCTAAACGATGTCGCGCAAAACGAAGTGAAGGGTTAAGGTCGTAAAGAATCATTTGTAAAACATTCTTACCTCCAACAGGCAAGGTGTACATAATACACTTGTGCCCGGCGGCGTGTATACCGCCGGTTTTTGTCGTCTCGAAAGTCCATAATCGGTTTATATTTTCAAGCGCCTACATTTTTTCTAAGTCGTTGAGTAATAATTAAATCCCAGTTATCAAACCCTTCTTTTCTTTACATTTTTAGTGGGATAATTCACCTTCTGCCTATCGCAGCCTTGCTTTGCCTTGCAATCGATAGCATTCCTCTCCGGGCTATTTAAAGCATTACTAAAATCTTATCACACGACGGTATGACGCGTTTTTTTTTCACACTAACGACACTTCTATTCATTTCATCGCTGGTGTTTTCGGCCCGGTCGAAGGAAAAGCGAGTTGGCATCGAATCGCCTGACGGAAAAGTAAAGGTCACGTTCCTCCTGAAAGATGGCATCCCATTTTACCGGGTTGAATACCTGGGAAAAAGCCTGTTGAAAGACTCAAGACTAGGCTTTATCCTGAAGGATCAGCCTGCCCTGGAAAAAGGTTTTCAGATCGCGTCGTCGGCAAAATCCTCGGTGGACGAAACGTGGACGCAACCCTGGGGCGAGGTAAAAGACATTCGAAATCACTACAACGCCGTCGCGGTCAATTTGGAAGAACGATCGGCCCCACACCGAAAAATGACTATTGTATTTCGGGTGTTCAACGATGGGGTCGGCTTTCGATATGAATTTCCTCAGCAACCTGACCTCAACGAATTTACAATCCTTGACGAACTCACCGAATTTTCGTTAACACAAGATTTTTCAGCCTGGTGGATTCCAGCCTATGGTACAGAAATGGATTCCGAATATTTATACAAAAACACAAAACTAAGCGGCATACAGGAAAAAACCTCTACCCCCATCACCTTAGCATCAGATCGATTATTTGTCAGCATTCATGAGGCAGCACTCGTCGACTATGCGGGGATGGCTCTTGCTCAAGAAGGAAACTTTACTCTAAAGTGTGATCTGGTTCCGTGGTCCAACGGTAACCGTGTGGAGACGAAAGCTCCCATGAAATCCCCCTGGCGCACCATACAGGTTGCATCGCAGCCGGGAGATTTGATCACATCGTATCTCATTCTGAACCTCAATGAACCGAACAAGTTAGGGGATGTATCCTGGATCAAGCCAGGAAAATACGCGGGGATATGGTGGGGTATGCATATGGGCAAAAATACATGGGCAGGCGGACCGAATCACGGTGCCACTACAGAAAATGTCAAGAAGCTAATTGATTTCGCTGCTAAACACAATCTTGATGCCGTTCTGGCCGAGGGATGGAACGAAGGTTGGGAAGGCGACTGGACGATTTCCGGAAATTTCAGTTTTACAAAACCATATGCTGATTTTGATTTGGAAGAACTCAGCCGGTATGCCAAGTCGAAGGATGTCGGGTTGATTGCACACCATGAAACCGGAGGGAATGTCAAAAATTACGAAAGTCAGCTTGAAGACGCGTTCAGGCTTTGCCAATTCTATGGTATTCAAAGGCTCAAAACGGGTTATGTAAATAAGATGCCTGGCGGCGAGCGTCACCAGAATCAATTTATGGTTCGTCATTACCAAAAAGTATTGGAAACGGCGGCCCGCTATAAAGTTATGCTGGATGTTCATGAGCCCGTGAAGGATACTGGTCTTCGCCGCACATACCCAAACATGATGACCCGCGAAGGCGTGCGGGGCACAGAATACGAGGCCTGGAGCGACGGCAATCCTCCATCGCATACGACGATCCTTCCATTTACGCGCGGGCTAGCGGGCCCCATCGATTACACGCCTGGAATTTTTGACATCATGTTTAAACCTGAAGCAGCGTTCCGTGTGCACACAACGCTAGCCAAGCAACTCGCGCTCTATGTGGTGATTTATAGTCCCATGCACATGGCCGCCGACCTGCCTGAAAATTACGAAGGAAATCCCGCATTCAAGTTTATCGAAGACGTCCCCACGGATTGGGCCGACACAAAAATCCTGAATGCAAGAATCGGTGAGTATATCACAACCGTCCGGAAAGACAGAAATTCCAACGAATGGTATTTGGGAAGTATCACCAACGAATCCCCTAGAACCCTTGACATCAAGCTTGCATTCCTCGACCCGCAAAAATTCTATAGAGCTGAAATTTATCAGGACGGTAAAGATGCAGACGTGACAACCAATCCACTTGCAATAGAAATTAAAACGATAAATGTAGACGCCAACACCACGCTTAGCCTGGAGCTTGCTGCAGGAGGCGGCACTGCAATCAGGTTTTATGAAACCCCGATTAACCGGAAATGAGATCAGAATTAGAAATGAAGATACTTATAAAAAATTCAAGCGCCGACTACCCCTAGCCTGCCAGCTAGTTGCATCAACAGAACAGAACTCCATCCTTAAATAATCAACATCCAATATGAAATATTTTGTAGACGGACATCCAAACCAATAATATATGAAAATAAAAAAACTACAATTACTTGGCATGTTTAAGCTAGTAGCGCTGGCGTTGCTGATGCAATGTCATTCAGCTGAGCTTTTTGCGGGCCGGGCCGCACAGGGCCCCGACGAAATAACGGTTTCGGGAACAGTAACAGATGAAAACAATGATCCACTGCCTGGCGTAAGTATTCTGGTAAAAGGAACGACGCGCGGGACGGCTACCGACGCGGCAGGTAAATTTACGTTAACAGCGGAAAGAGGGTCAACCTTGGCATTTAGTTTCGTCGGATACGATCTGCACGAGGTAACGGTAAATGATACTGCGCCAATTTCCGTGGCTTTGGTGCCCAATTCATCCACGCTTAATGAAGTTGTGGTCACGGGTTACAATACACAATCAAAAAGGTCAATTA
>DASUTP010000157.1:0-4000 GCA_036374515.1 Chryseolinea sp.
ACGAATGTCCCCTACGGTAGTGAGTGCGGCAAAATCCTGAAAATCGAAGAGCTTATCATTTCCTCGAATTGTTAAACGACCTGGAAAACTAGCGCGGTCTGCTATCGACCTTACATTTGAAAAAGCAAACATTTGAAACAGTTTGGAATTATCGCTTACATCAATCCAACTTACTGAACTGAGATTTTGGAACCCGTTCAAGCTAACTAAGTTGATATTGTTGTCTATTCTTAATCCGCCATTGATTGAATCAAGTGACGATAGCCCGTCGCAATGAAGTAGGCCAGCGTTATTCGCGATAATCAAGACTTCGGGTGCTTCACTCAAAGGTGGATTTGCGACAGGCAAGTTTTCACCTATGGAAGCGAGCGCCAAAAGACTATCCAGCGTTATTAAATTAGGATTATTCTCAATCCTGAGTACGCCGCTAACCTTCCTTAGCGAAGAAAGATTATCCAAATTGGTTATGTCATTCCCCGAAATCGTTAAGTTACCTGTCAGCTCAGTGCAAGTAAACGCATCAACTTCAGCTTGAGATGATAAAGTAACATCTCCAACGCACACCTGATCGGCGACTTGTTTGCTATACGTTTCCTGGAAAAAGGCAATAGTAAGCGCCATGGATAACAGCACTAGTGTTTTCATAAATAGGGGCAAAATATTTCTTGGTAACCAAATGTATCAGTGTTACGTGCTGGGGTACAATGACAAATCACAAGTTGGCGCCTGACTTCTATCACATTTTGGAAATAATGTATTCATCCCTCACTCGGATCTTTCCTTCAGTGAATGAGTTTAGCAGCAACTTGTCACACTAGGCATTCATCCAGGCGAACTGCTTACCATCAGAGTACTGGCTACTGTGACCACTGGGAGGTAATTAAAAACGGCAGTTAAGCTTAATAAAAGGTCCTCCAGTGACGGTTTCAATGATATTAGTGTCTTCCCTGCTTTCCTGGAATAGATGCATATACCTCACCCTGGCACCCAGTGCTAACTCGAAGTCCGAAATTTTTTTTGAATAACTTAATCCCGACTCAAAGTTGCCGTAGTTGAGATAGACATTACCACCCTCCGTATAAAGGCTTTTAAACTTCGGAACATAGGTACCCGATAACTCAAAGTTTATATAGTTACCATGATCAAGTTCAATCATGCCTTGCAAGCCAAGTACGGGATAAGGAAAAGCTTGTCGTCCAAACCCTTCTAAAACTTCATCTTTAGGACTTGAAGGAGTTACTTCTCCATCCAGGTAAAACGTGATATGATCTAGCACAAGACCAGCGTTGTACCACAACTCGAAGTGACGTGTATCAAGCCAGGCACCGGTATAAATTGCACTTAATCTGAAATATCGTGTTGGGGATACATCTATTCCTTTTCGGCCGTTGATTATGGTTCCATTATAGGTTATGTCTCTATCGAAGGTTGCGCTGCCACGCATAAAATAACGGTCATAAGCAATGGTGATGCTGTTGCTATTCCGCAATTGTTTTGCCACATGAAATTGAAGTCCGGGATAACTTTTCATGCCCAGATCCTTCAGTTTCATCCTATCACCTTGCAGATCCCATTCTCTAACACGTACATATCCGCCAAGGACAAACTCATGGTTATATTGAACGCCGATGCTAAAGGGACTTGTTTTCTTGATCTCGGCTTGTTGACCAAATCCAGATGTGATGCTAAGTGCTATAATACAAGGGAGAAATACCCTTCTCATATTGAAATTTGTAATATTAAGATTTCCTACCCATCGAGTTACCCGTTGGTGCCACACCAAAGCCGGTTTTAAGAGCGTACGAAAAGCAGGGTATTTTCAATCACTCACCTGCCCGCCTAGTCGAATTGAGAAAGGTTAGATTTACACGCTCAAGAAATAAAAGGATTCTGAATTTTCTCTGAAAGAATACTGATAACAATCGAAATTAGAAAGCCGGCGCCGGGAATATGATTTTAAAATGATGGGCAGAGAAACTATAATCGTACGCAATTTGATAACCCGCTACTTCACAGATTTTTTTCGCAATAGACAAGCCAAGCCCGGTTCCGAGCGTCGTTCTGGACTCACGATGAAACCGATCGAATATTTTTTCGGGATGCCCGAGGGGATCACCGGAGTTACTAAAGGTCAGGCTGGATTTTGTGCTTTGTATTGTTACACTACCGCCGTCATTTGTATGACGAATAGCATTTGAAATAACATTATTGATGAGTACTTCAACTAAAACCGTGTTAGCCGTTATAAGTGAAGTTTCATCCAAGGATACCTTTACATTTAGTTTCTTCTCCTGGATTTTATGACGATAAACTTCCAAACATTTTGTTATGACCGTATTCAGGTCAATTTCTTCCGTGTTAAGAAACTGCCGGTTTTCTATTTTGGATAAAAGAAGGAGATCCTTATTAAGTCTTGTAATACGATCGGTAGCATCCAGCAAACTTCCTACAAGATCTGCCTGTTCTTGAGTAAGGTCTTTGGTTTGAGCAAGCAGCTCAAGTTTTGTACGACAGATCGCAAGCGGTGTTTGAAGTTCGTGCGCAGCATTCTCCGTAAATTCTTTCTGGCTTTGAAAAACTTCAACGTTCCGGTTGACCAATTGCGAAATCGCCATGCTCAAGTCCCTGAATTCGGCTGTCGACGAATGAGGCAAAAGAATGGATTTATCTCTGTCTATCTGATATTTCTTAAGTCTATCAAGGATCACATAAAATGGTTGCCAGATAGTAGTGGAAAGTTTCCGATTGATGAGCCCAAAGCCCAATAACAACATAGCGATGACAGCGGCCTGTATGGCTACAATAGCACCAATCAATTCGCCTGTGTCAACCATGGATTCTTGAATTTGTAATTGATAAGGCTTCCCTTGAATCATCACGCCTGTACGTAATATGCGGTAAGGATGAATCTCCTTTTCCCTGGAATTAAAAATGTCCTCCACAAAAAAAGAATCGTTTTTCATCAGGTATGAGCTTTCCTTCAGTAAAAATTCATCGTTCATCAAACTGAAGAATTTCAATTCATTTTGCGTTTTTAGAAGCGGCAGTAGTTCATGAAATTCATTTTTATGTGACCTTAATTCCCGGTCAATTTCACTCACGAATAACCACCGGATGGAGAAATAGAATAGTGGTGTCGAGATCAAAAGAAGTAATGCGGAAAACAAGACATAATTGCGGACCGTTCGCGTTAAGAGTTTCATGCCTCGAATTTATACCCTAAGCCGTAAATTGTTTTTATATAGTCAGGACAAAGCGCTTCGTTCAGCTTCTTTTTTAAATTTTTCATATGCGCATATATGAAATCGAAATTATCAAAAATTTCCGCATCGTCACCGGAGAGATGTTCAGCTATTGCGTTCTTAGTGACGACGCGGTTTTTGTTTGACATCAGAAACAAAAGCAGGTCATACTCCTTGCGGGTCAGGTCGATCATTTTTCCATTAACCCGGATAGACTTGCCCAGCAGGTCCACTTCGATTTCATGGAATTTAAGGGTGTTATTACCTTCAAATCTTTTACGGCGGATGACCGCCGATACACGTGCGCCGAGTTCGGCCAAGTGAAAAGGTTTAGGTAAATAATCGTCAGCACCCAGGTTCAATCCCCGAATCTTGTCCTCGATGGAGTTCTTCGCCGAAATAATAATCACACCTTCAAGTTTTCTTTCTTTCTTGAGCTTCTCCAATATCTTCAACCCGTTTCCATCGGGTAACGTGATGTCCAGTAAAATGCAATCATAGTCATGCAGCATGATTTTTTCCTCCGCATCGCCGGATGTGTAGGCGACCTCGCAGACATAGCTTTCCTGGCGAAGATATTGAACAATACTTTTCGCCATTTCACGCTCATCCTCTACAATAAGAATTTTCATAAGAAATGTTCGTAAACATCCATCATTTACGGCTGGATTCGCAAATACTAACCCTGTTGCAAAGATGCCACTACATTGCTAAATGTAGAATCAAGATCACCTAATTGTTTGGCCACGACTTACACT
>DASUTP010000158.1:0-9265 GCA_036374515.1 Chryseolinea sp.
CAGTCAACATCTATTCTGAAGATCACTGCCCACTGGTCATGATTTAAGTCCAACTCATTCATATGGTACAACCACAATATTTTACCCTTTCACCTTCCTATTTAAGCGACTTCACTACACAGGTTTTCATTTACTTCGGCGTGCCGGAAGATGATGCACGTCAGGCGTCTGCCGTACTTTCAAAGGCAGACCTTCGAGGTATTGACTCCCACGGCGTCGCCCGGCTTCGTACCTATGTCGATATGTTCAAGATTGGAAGGATAAATCCCAAGCCGAACATAAAAATCATTCGCGAAAAGAAAAGTGTAGCCACGGTCGACGGCGACAGTGGACTGGGCCTGGTAGTTGGTCCCAAAGCTAACGAGATTGCTATGGACAAGGCGTCCAAGCATGGGTCCGGATGGGTGAGCGTTTGTAATACCAACCATTATGGCATCGCGTCTTATTACTCGTTGAAAGCTTTGGAACGTGATATGATTGGATGGTCGATGACCAACTCTTCAAAGATCGTCGTGCCGCTCTGGGGGGCCGAAAGACGACTGGGCACCAATCCGATTGCCATTGCCTTTCCTGGCTTCAAAAATCCGCCGGTCGTAATTGATCTGGCCACGAGTGTTGTTGCGTTCGGAAAAGTGGAGATTGCCGAACGTCAAGGTAAAAGCATTCCGGAAGGTTGGATCATTGACGGGTTTGGAAAATCTTCAACGTCTCCCAAAGATATTTACGCAGGCGGACTGCTTCCATTGGGAGGGACCCGCGAACTGGGTGGCCACAAAGGTTATTGCCTTTCGTCGATGGTAGATATTTTATGTTGCGTGCTCAGTGGCGCGAACTGGGGTCCCTTTGCTCCGCCCTTTGCGATTTTTGAAGAAGCGCCAAAAGAAAGCGTTGGTAAAGGTATCGGGCATTTTTTTGGAGCGATGGAGATTGACGGATTTGAGGAGGTGGAGGTCTTTAAAAAACGGATAGATCATTGGATTGAAGTGTTCCGCAACACAAAGCCAACACCCGGCCATGACGCCGTACTTATTCCGGGTGATCCCGAGCATGCTGCCGAAAAAATCCGGTCTGAACAGGGCGTACCTGTTATCCAGGCCGTTGTGAACGACTTGCAGAAGATTTCACAGGAGACGGGTATCGACTTCAGGGTCTAGGCATCAAGCCGTTCCCGGTTGTGCCACTGTAAAAACAGCAGCGGCTGCGCGAATGAGCAGAACAAGGTTGGGACAACGTTGCTGCTAAATTTTGAATCCCCTGGCATAATTGTGATTTTATGCCTGAAGGGTGCGGCATCTGTGAAGACGCTCATGTAAAACCCATGCCGTCGATTATCAAATTTTACTAACTTCCACCCGAAACCTGTTCACCTAAACAAAATCTTATGTCAAATACCATCAACCGGGGCGAATTTCTTCGCCGAGTATCCCTGGCCAGCGGCAGTTTAGTAATGTCTCCGTACCTCGCAACCGGCGCTGAATTTTTCAAAGGGGCACCCAATACAAAAGTCTTGTTGGGCATCATGGGCACCAACAGCCGGGGGATGTTCTTGGCAAAAGGATTCGCCAAGCTTCCGAATGTAGAGGTTGCCTACATTTGCGATCCGGACGCCACCGTCCTGGCGAAGTCCATTGATGAAGTGGCAAAGATCACAGGTAAGAAACCCCTGGGCTTCGCAGACATTCGTAAAATGTTGGAGAAAAAGGATTTCGACGCTGTTGCCATTGCTGCCCCAGATCACTGGCACACGCCGGCGGCAATCATGGCGCTGCAGGCAGGGAAGCACGTTTACGTTGAAAAGCCGTGCAGTCACAATCCACGCGAGGGGGAAATGCTGGTCGAGGCGTCGGAAAAATACAAGGGCCTGGTGCAAATGGGAAGCCAGCGAAGATCGTTCAGCAACGTGAAGGGTATGGTCGAGAAGATGCGCAACGGAATTATTGGGCGTGTTTACTTTGCCAGGGGATGGTATACCAACAATCGCAAGACCATTGGAAAAGGCAGTGTTGTACAGGTTCCCCAGAATTTAAACTTCGACCTGTGGCAGGGACCGGCGCCCAGGAAGGAATATAAAAGCAATCTTGTTCATTACAACTGGCATTGGTTCTGGCATTGGGGAACGGGTGAAGCGCTTAACAACGGTACTCACGAGCTGGATGTTATCCGATGGGGTCTTGGTGTCGACTATCCTACCAAAGTTGTCTCAGCAGGCGGTCGCTTTCATTTTCAGGATGACTGGGAAACTCCCGATACGCAAACTATAACCTACAATTTTCCGAACAATACCGCATGCACGTGGGAAGGGCGTAGTTGCAATGGCTATGAATCGGAGGGCGCAGGACGTGGTGTAATTTTCTATGGTGAAAACGGCACCGTTGTTTACCCTGGCGCAAACAGCTATAAGGTTTTCGACAATATCAAGAATACTTTGGTCGAGGAAGTTAAAGATGATACGCCAATGGATCCGACGAACAAAGTCAGTCCATTCGAATCATTGGATACAATACATTTGCTCAATTTCGTTGAATCAATTCGTGGCAGTCAGAAAATAAATGCTCCAATCCTGGAAGGTCATAAATCCACCTTATTGCCACAACTTGGAAATATCGCATTTCGTGTGGGGCGCACGTTAAACTGCGACCCATCAAACGGACATATTCTGAACGATAAGGAAGCCATGGCCCTCTGGAGCCGCGAGTATGAGAAGGGCTGGAACGTAATTGTATAATTAAAAGCGTAATCAAACTAAACTTAAAATATAACTGATGAAACGTCTTATTCTTCTTTTGCTCATTCTTCCTTTCGCGGAATTCTCGCAGGCGCAATCTTTTGGCAAAACCCTGAAAGAAACTCCGGGAATTGTTTCCTACACGTATCGAAAAAGTTTCGAGATCGACGTGCCCGCAACCCTGGACACGATTAAGGGATTGGGGATTACAAATATTGAATTCTCCAATCTATTTAAAAAGACAGCGAAAGAGATCAAACAAATGCTGGATGAGCGGGGCATGAAGTGCACGTCCTTTGGTGTCAGTTATAATGACCTAGTAGAAAAAACAGCAGAGGTTGCTGAAAACGCAAAAGCACTGGGCGCGTCATATGTGCGGGTTGCCTGGATACCACATGATGGGCCCGCGACGATTGAAACCATCAAGAAAGCGGCTGAAGACTTTAATAAAGCCGGCAAGTTTCTTAAAGAGAACCACAACCTTACATTTTGCTACCATAACCATGGATACGAATTCGTGCCGTATGAAAAAGGTACGCTGTTCGACTACCTGGCCGCAAATACGAACCCCGATCACGTGAGCTTTGAATTGGATATCGTCTGGGCGCACCTCCCTGGTTATGACCCCGCCGAATTGATCAAGAAATATCCTAAGCGCTTCAAATTGATGCACGTCAAAGATGTTCGCAAGGGTGTTAAAGGTGATGCCACGGGAAGGATCGATACCGATAGCAATGTGGCATTGGGAACAGGTCAGGTCGATGTAGCATCGATTATAAAAGCTGCAAAAAAATCTTCAATCCAATACTACTATATCGAAGATGAGAGCAACAAAGTGAAGGAGCAAGTACCTCAAAGCTTAACTTATCTCAAAAGTTTATAAGTGGTATAAAACCAAAATTAACGCCAATGGAATTCATAACATTGGCGTTTTTTTATTGTTTATGGTGGATGGACTTAACAACGCAGGTTGCCTGGCTTTTTTTACTGGCCATTCCCGTAGCATGTATCGCGTGGACCGTTACCCACGAGGAGGTTTTTCGTGAGCCACGGGAATTTTGTGTTAAGCAATCCGAAACTTCTAAAACGGTTGCAAGGAGAAAATTTTTTTATCTCTTCACATGCGAATATTGTTTTAGTCACTACGTGACCATATTCATCCTTCTTATAACCGATTTCAAATTACTGATGGATAACTGGGCGGGGTATGTCATTGCAGGCTTTTCACTCGTTTGGATTGCTAATTTTTACATGAGCCTTTACGCCTTTATCCGGATAGACATCAAAAAGGAAAGAATTCTCGCCCGCAAGGAGGAAGAAAAACTGAATTAGCCCCTGCACTTCACCTCAAAAACATTGTATACTTGCAATCTTCTTCATGATTTCGGTGTTGATCACCGGTGAAGTTCCAAGCGTACGATGAACCATCAAAAGAATTACATAGCTGGAGTTGCAGCGTTTGTCATCTGGGGGTTTTTCTCGATTCCTTTGCGTGCCCTGCAAAATTTTAGCGCAGGAGAAATCCTTTATTTCAGAATATTGTTTTCGGCGCTTAGCCTACTGCTCGTCATTTTGCTTTTCAAGCGAAAAGATGTTCGACATGATTGGCAACTCTTCGGCACGCTTTCCAATAAACAAAAGAATACGGTGGTTTTACTTACACTGGCAGGGGGTGCGTTGCTGTGCGTGAACTGGCTGACGTTTATCTATATCGTAAATGCCATCAATGTAAAGACCGCCTCATTCGCGTACCTTATCTGTCCCGTTATAACCGCTGTTTTAGGCTACGTATTAATTAAGGAAAGGCTAACGGCCCTTCAATGGTTCGCTGTTGCATTGTGTACGGTTAGCTGTGTCCTCATTGGAATCAGCTCAGCCTTGGAGCTGGGCTATAGTTTTCTGACGGCATTTACCTATGCGTTGTACTTAATCACACAACGCAAGAACCAGGGTTTTGACAGGATAATCGGATTGGGAATCCAGATACTGTTCTCGTTTTTTCTGCTAAACCTTGTGTTTGGGTATTTAGTAGAGTCGGTCCCCACAGATGGGAAATTTTATGGTGTAATCATAATTATCGCGGTAGTTTTTACCGTTGTACCGCTATTTTTGAACCTGTTTGCATTAAACAAAATTAACTCTGCAACCATTGGGATATTGATGTATATCAATCCTATTTTCAATTTTACCATCGCCTTTCTAGTTTTTAATGAAAAGATAAATTTCCTGCAGGTGGTTGGTTACTCGATCATCATTCTCGCATTAGCGGTTTTCAATTTCCAGAATTTCAGAAAACTTCAAACGACTGTCAGTGCTAAGAGAATCGCGTAGGCTGGCTATCTTAAACCTTGAATGCGCGAAAAGCGAAATTACTTTTGAAAATTCATCAGATCGATCATAAGGTTAAAGGCGTCCATCGATGACGGGTTGTTAAGTTTTAACGGTTTCACGATGTAACCTGAGACGCCCAATTCTTTCGCAGCCGTCCGGTCGACTTTTTCATCCGAGGTCGTGATGATAAAACATTTCAGGTCCTTCCATTCATCCATCTTCCGAATGGTGCTCAAAAATTCAAGGCCGTTCATCTTAGGCATGTTGATATCAATGAGCACTATGTCCGGGGCGGAATCTGCGAACCTTTCTTTATCATTTAGAATTCGAAGCGCATCCTCGCCATTCTTTGCGACCACCATGTTGTTCAGGATGTGCATTTTGTCAAGGGTTCGTTTTACATCGATAATATCGAGCTGGTCATCTTCTACTAGCAGAATGTTCACGACTTTTTCCATGAGATATTATTTAGGCCAAGTAAATGAAAAAATGGCGCCCTTTCCGGCATCAGAAATAATATTAATCTTTTGATTTCTGTCATCCAAGATTTTTTTGACGATCGCCAGCCCCACACCTGTACTTTCCACGCTATCGCGTTCTTGCAGCGTCTGAAAAATGACGAAGATCTTGTTATGATAATTTTTACCAATACCCGGACCATTGTCTTCTACGAAAAATTCATAATGTGCAAAATGTTCCTGATGATAGATCTTGATTATTCCGTTTCGTTTGTCGTGATGTTTGACGGCATTGCCAATGAGATTTGAAAATACCTGCAGCAACGGCACTTTTTCTGTAAACAGTTTCGGAAGCTTACTGGAAATGATCAGCTTAATCCCTGACTTCACTATCAGACCTTCGCTGATTTCATCGACCAGCTGGTTTAAATCAACCTCTTCTTTCTCCTGCTTGTCTTTTCCAATCCTGGCGTAAGAAAGAATTCCGTGAATTAGATTTTCCGTCCTGACAAGCCGTCCTTTAATAATCTGTATATATTCCGTCAGCTTAGGAGATATTTCGGTCGAATGGTCTTCTTCGATCCAGGACACAACATTGTCAATTCCGCGGAGCGGCGCCTTCAAATCATGCGAAACTATGTGTGCAAATTGATCGAGTTCCTGGTTCTTGCGCTTCAAAAGCGTGATGTTTTCTCTTAAAACATGAGCCATATGATTCAACGATCGGGCCAGCAAGCTGAGTTCGTCCCTTCCGGATTCCTTGATATGAACTTCATAATTTCCTGCAGCAATTTCGTTTGCCATTTTCACCATGCCCATTATCCGTATCGAGATGCGATAAGCCAGAAATATTGAAATTGCCGTGCCGACAAATATTGAAAGTGTCGTCAGCGCAAACGAAATTGTGCGCGTACGGCGGACTGAATTATCGAGGATAATGGTACGTATATCCCGACTGTTGTATTCGTTATTGATAAATACACGGATTTTTTCCTGCAGCTGGCGATTCAGGTATCGTTCCGTACCCGTCGTGAGTTTCTCACGGTACAACCTGTTGAAACTTACCAGACTGCTGTCTGAATTCCCCGCCAGGTTTTTTGCTGCGATCAACGGCATTGAAAAATTCTCAAGCCAGTCGGCGTTGATTGTCCGTATCTCGCCTAACAGGGTCTTCTGGGACTCATTATCGGCAGGAATGAGGGAAGCCAGTTCTGCCAGGATGGTTTCATTTTCTGTCTTGGCAGAATCATAGGTCTGAATAAAATAATTCTCGCCGGTAAATAAATAGCCCCGGAGTCCGCTGATCATATTGAGAATGTTCCGCTGAAAGCGGTTGCTGTTCCGGATAATAGTGGTCGACTCATCCACCCACTGTGAATTTTCGCGCACTTCGTCCGATTGCTTGAAATTAATATAGGTGGTAAAAGAAAACAGAAGAAGAATAAATAGGAAGCTAAAAAAAATGAGGTGCGAAATTTTCATCGGCGATCGTTATAACGACAATACCTTTGGAAACAAAAAAATCTGCGAGTATTGCCGAGGTTTGGCTTTTCGGAATAAGTTTAACAAACTCGGGGGGTCAAGGTTACATTTTCCCATTTAAAATCCTACCTGGAAGGCCTAAAAGTGCGGTTTGCACCTCCTTTTCGGCCAGGGAATGGCAGCTCCAAAGACTTTTCCAGTTGTTTGCACGTTTTTTCTTACATAGGCGTTTTGTGTGGGGTTCGTCACGTAGTTTATTTACCCATTATTTCCGAATTTCAAGGTTTTTACTTCAGTGAACAGAATTAAGGTATTAGTACTTTTTTCTTTTGTTTTTTCGGCCTTTTTGGTGTCGGCTCAAAAGAACTCTGCTACGCCTCCCGTCAGCTTTTCCGACAGCGTAAGAATCGTCCTGGAAAACACCCGGAAAGCGGATGCGGGCGTTATCAGCGCTTCATTTGTTAACGCATGGGGTAGCTTGCGCGTGGATCAGCAAGTTGTAATTCAAAAGCAGGTATGGCGAATGCGGAAAAAGAAATATCCGGTTCGTCCACAGCTTATGAATTATTTTGGCGCCATCGCCAATGCAGTAAATGTTGAAAAGGCCGACGCATCAACGATCTCTGACTTTCTGCGTGTAGCCGGTCTGGTAATCGATACAGAACCCGCAGCAAAGGCTGCGCTGTTTTTTAAGATCAGTAACACATTTTTTGAACGTCATGCCTTGCATTATGAAAAATCTACCAGGTTATATGCAAGGGATGATGATTATTCATTTGATTTTATTGCACCGCCGCCGGCAATTGATTTAAATGATACAACGGCTCTCCCGTTAACGGAAGAGACCAACACTTCGGAGGATAATCTAGCAACAACGGATGCATTCGATCCCCTGGCGGACACTACATACGTAGAGGCACCGTTGTGGATGAATCCGCCCCCGCCGCCGATCGTCGAAGGTCCCGTAATTCGCTTTTCAAAGGTGACCCTGAATATGGTAACGGCATATGATTCTGTGTTCATTAAGAATACCAAAGGCCTAATTTCACTTCGTTCAGGTATTTTTGTCGGCGAAGAAGGCACCTTCGATTGGTCTGCCGCGCACCTTAGTCCGGATAGCGTTTACAGTAATCTGGTCTCTTACAATTTCAACGTTACAAAGGCTGAGTTCAGGTCCGATTTGGCAAAACTTAATTACGTTGGGAAAACGCCCGGGCTCATTCCCGGAGTATTGGAATTCAAGTCCGTGGCGCGCAAAGATTCGGTACCGTCTACGTATCCGCGATTTAAGTCATTTCAAAACACGCTGAGGATCCAGGGAATCGGCGACGAGAATGTCAAGTATACTGGGGGCTTTTCGCTTATTGGGCGAAAGGTGTCCGGTGCTTCTGTATCAGGGGCGCTTTCTAAAATTGAAGTATCCCATCAGGGTAAACCGAAATTCATAGCGAAATCTGCTAATTTCCAGTTTACCGATTCCACAATTGTTTCCTTAAAGACGCGGGTCAATATTCTTCAGGACGAGGATTCAATAACGCATCCCGTTGTTCGCATGAAATATTCTTACGGGGACAGCCTTCAGAAAATTACACTCAAAAAGGATAAGGGAGCGATGAAACATTCGCCATACTCATCATCATTTTTCAGCATCGATTTTGCTGCCGATGTGATACAATGGGATTTGAATACAGACAGTCTTAATCTTCTTACAGATGGCGGTCGCAACACAGTTCCCCTTATTATCGAATCAGTCGATTTTTACGACCCCGAAGATTTCCGGTTGCTAAAGGGACAGGGATTTAATTTTCACCCGCTGGTGTTGGTAGCGACGTATTGCATTAAGAATAAGGTAAAAGAATTTTACTCAGGCGACCTGGCATCATTTTCCGGAAGAGAGTTGAGGGATATCAAAGCGGCTATTGAATTTTTGAACGAGAAGGGACTCATAGTGTACTATCCTGCAATGGATCTGGTGCGCGTTAAGGACAAGGCGATTTTGATTTACAAAGCCTATAAAGGAGAGATGGATTATGACAACCTTAAAATCCATTCCGTTACGGATAGTTTTCCCAATGCGACCTTAAACTTCCCCCAAGGATATATGATCGTTCGCGGCGTTGACGAGTTTAAAGTCAGCGATTCCCTCAATGTTCGGATTAAACCCGATAGCAGCGTCATAACGATCCTTCAAAACCGGGATATAAAATTTGACGGTACGATCACGGCAGGAAATTTTGAGATCAGCGGTAAGGGATTCACACTAAAGTAC
>DASUTP010000159.1:0-2943 GCA_036374515.1 Chryseolinea sp.
CGCCAAATTGAGCACCACCCAAGCCGTTGTGCAAATACAATACCTGGAAGCCGCGCTGGAGAACATCCAGAACGCCGTCACCATTAAAGTCAAAGAATGCGGGATCCGTTAACGAGGTCAAACCAAATGATTCTTCCCTAAAGGCATCACCCTTCAAATTCAGAAAGAGCTTCGCGTTGACGTTATAGCCTCCGGAAAAAACCACATCTGTGAAACCATCGTTGTTCATATCGGCCAGGTGGAAATCGCCCAGACCGATCGTGCTGGTGTCGTCAGTGAGAAAGTTTACCTTGCTGTCGACAAAACTACCCGCGGCGGTCTGGTACAGCAACTCATATGTCGGGGGATTGGCTGCGTTATTTCCCAGAGTACGATTTATCATCAGGTCGGGCAGACCATCCTGATTCATGTCTTCAGAAACCACCTGGCTTATGCCAGGATACGCCACCGTTTCGAATGACTTTGTAAAGACTGCAGTTCCGTTGTTCTTATATACCGCCACCTTAAAACCTGCGCCTGCCGTTCCAACCACTGCAACGATATCGATGTCTCCATCATTATCGAGGTCCCGGGAAACGATCGGCTCACCTAACTCCTCAGCGCCTGGCAAAAAAGCCGCTTCTGAGTACACACCGGCACCGTTGTTACGCAAGGATATCGATGTAGAATATTCATCGTCAACCCGCCCCACAAAAGCCAGGTCAAAATCCTGATCCTGGTCAAGATCCGCGGATATCCCTGAGGCGGCTATGATATTAGGACCGGCGGGGTTAAACGGGATCTCATCAAATTGAGCAGAATAAAATGCAACGCTATGGCTGGGCGCTGAATAACTTCCGTTTTTTATTGCTTTAATCACATACTCAACGTGCTCATTCGGAGGGACTGCCGCATCCGTGAAGGTCATTGTGTTTCCAGCGACCCTGCCGATCTCGGATAGCGCGCTGTTGGTTGAACGCCTCTGCACAGAAAATTCCGTAGCGGTACCTGAATATTGCCATGCTATGTCTACTCTGTTGTAGGCCTGCATCACCAGCGACAGCGAGCCAGGCGCCTCAATTACCGTAAAGGCACTGGATCCCGAAAATCCTGACGCCCGGTAGGCATGATCAAAGGCTTGTACCTTCCATTGGTAACTCCCCGGGGGTAAATTCTGCAAAGTAACATTTGATGTGTTTTGCAGCGCGAGAATATCAGGCATCAAAAACCATCCACTCGAGGTTGCCAATCCCGGATTAAAAGGCACACCATCGAGAGTAATTGACAAATCAAAGAAGACGGTCCCTTCATTGCTGTCTTCCCACGATAACGTAACTACTTCACCAACTGCACTGGCAAGGTTTGCCGGGACCGCAGGGACTGGCCGGCTGCTCCCGGGAATTACATTATAAACGTTTTGCGCTCGGATTGAATATGCATCGTCGTCCCAACCCAATATAAAAAGGTCGAGATCCGAATCGGAATCAATATCAACGAGCTTGAAATTAGAAACCAGGTATGGATTGATCTGAAGGTTGGATTCCGCAAAATTGATTTCGCCGGCAGTGGACGTATTCCGATACAAATAGGTCTCAAACCGGGGAAATCCCTGTCCGGTAATGATGATATCCGGCAATCCATCGAGGTCGAGGTCCCCCACATCGGCCTTTGTATTGCTTAAGGTTTTGAACGACACGACCTCTTGAAATCCCACGGTACCAGATTCGATAAATACATTCTCGAGCAAAGTGGATTTTTCGCCTTCCTCTGTTATAAATAAATCAAGGTCATGATCGGCATCGGCGTCCAGCCACTGCGTTTGGCCGCCATCCAAAAATCCGGGCGATAACTTTTCCTTTTCTTTGAACAATCCATCGCCCTGGTTAAGAAAGAGAAACAATGGGTTAACTCCCTGGGACTGCCCCTTTGTAGCTACCATATCCAGGTATCCGTCATTGTCAACATCCGCCCATGATCGGTTTCGGGTGTACGGAGGCATATTATGCAAGGCAGGATGATGCACCCCCTCAATGTTCATATAGGTAAATGTGTCAAATACAATGTCGAGGTCAAGGTCCCCGTCAAGGTCTTGCCAGTGGATTTCCACGCGCAGGTTACTGGGATTAGAGACCGTGGTATATTGAATTACAAAGGTGAAGTCACCGTTGTTGGCGGCAATTTTTACGCCTTCATTATCCAGAAAAAGCAAGTCGATATCACCGTCGCCGTCACCGTCGTTAAATGCGTAACTGCGCGGATCCATAGAAGACGATCCGAAAGCACCTGGCTGTTCAGTATATGCCCCGTTAGCGTTTTGATAGACTTTAACAAAACTGTTGGCGTCATCGTTGGGATCTGAAAACAAGGCGATAAAGTCCATATCGCCATCGGCATCGAGGTCGATCCATTCAATGTTAGAATATACGCTCGGCTCGGGAGCAGTCGCGAGCTGTGTTTTGGTTAGGGTTTGAGCATTGGTTTGCCATTGAATTAAAAAAATGGCAACAACCCCAAAAAATTTATTATGCATATGCATAAAAGGGTTACAGGGCCTGAAACTACAAATTATTTCCGCTTCCCGATCATGCGCTTGCCTTACAAGTAAGATTTTAAGTCACATTACATTTTAATGAAGGGCGAAATTTCCTTTGTGTACAACAATACCAGCTTGTGCATCGCCCTTGTGCAGGCGATGTACAGCATGCTTTTGTCGACATCCGTCCGATAGTTTCTGGCTGAAGCAAATGGCACGATTACTTCATCGAACTCCAGTCCCTTTGCCAGATGGGCAGTCGAAATAACAACACCTTGTTTAAAAGAGGTGCTTTCCGGTGTCAGCAAATTTGCCCCGAAAGGCCGCAATTCTGAATAAACAGTTTCGGCCTGTTCCTGCGTTTTGCAGATTATTCCCAGGGACTGATGTCCTGACGTTTTGAAAATGTTCATTTGAGTTTTCATCTCTGC
>DASUTP010000160.1:0-6635 GCA_036374515.1 Chryseolinea sp.
GTCAAGGGGAACCGATTTGTTTCATCTCCATCTAAATTGATGGCGAGCAATAAGTATGTACGGGATCAGGAAGCAACCAAGCCTACTGTGAACCTTGACCGCATGAGGTCGTCCCATGTTAGCGGCAAGGAAATGTTGGAGAAGTATGGTACTGTTGAGGAGTGGGATTGCCCAAGTCCATCGGGAAAGAGAAAACACTCCAAGGTAACAAAAGCAAATATTCAGAAGAACGAAAAGAAGATGAGGGAACATCTGAAACAAAAACATGAATCAGATTCTTTGTCGCTTCTCCCGCGTTAAAGACTACTTTAGCAATCCCATCACAGCCCGTAAAGAATTATAATCGGAATCTGCCGCTTTCACAAAACCCTCCGTCCCGTATAAATCGAGCAAGGCCTGCTTGCCCTTGGGATCTGTTGCAAGTTTTACAAGGGCTGTATACAACTTCCTGGCTACCTCTGCATTAAAGTTTTTTGAAAAAACAACGGGATCATTTGGAATGGCATCCGTCTTGGCAATAATTACAACCTTGTTTTCAACGTCGGGGAACTTTTGGCTGAGCCTTGCCCGGGCGTCGCGCAACGTTCCATCACTGGCCGGAGGGGAATAAAAAGCAGCACCTGCATCAACTTTACCTTCATAAACGAGACGAACAACTTCATCGTGTTTTTTTACAAAGGTCTCTTTGGATGGCTTTACATTATTTCGCTCCAATATCTTTTTTGGATAGAGGTAACCCGAAGTGGAAAGCTCGTCCGTGAAGGCAAATGTTTTTCCCTGCAATCCGGCTACGTCCTTGATACCTGAAGCGGCACGAGTTATAATCATACCGTAGTAGACTGAATGTCCAAAGCGGACGGTTCTTAATTTTACCATAGCGCCATATTTTTGGTTTGCCAGGACATAACTTTGACTGCTCATCATGGCGAATGTCGGTGTAGGTGCATTGAAATTTTCCACCAGATCTTCATAAGTGGCAGGGACACTCATTTTAATTGTATAGCCAGTTTCCTTTTCCAAAAAATCCTTTATGATGGCACCTTTCTTGTCGAGCAGCTCCGCAGATAGGGAGGGCGTGAGATAAAAATTGACGACCTCAGTCGGCTGTGATTTTATTGACGCAGCTGTGAATAACAGTAGGGAAAAGGTGGTAATTACTTTTTTCATGTTTGGTCGTGGTTAACGGCTCAAAAAGCTAGCAAATTCTATTGGTTTAAAAAATAGGAGGGTTCCTCGGGAAAACGGTTGCATCATTTTTTTTATTTTCGCCGTCACGCCTGACGGTCACCTGTAAAACAATAGCAAAATCTGTATATTACAGGCCTTTCGGTTGAGGCCGGAAACCGAAAAGAACGAGAAAAACAGCATGGAAAAGAAATTGTTTATCACTGATCCGATTGTGGTTGTGGAAGATGATGCTGACGATCAGTATTTCATCAAAACAATTTGCGAAAAATTGGGTATTCCGGGCGACATTCTTTTTTTCGATGATGGTAAAAAGGCACTTGACTATCTATTGACAACACAAAGAAAAACATTTATTATTCTTTGTGATATCAATATGCCGATCATGAACGGATTGGAATTAAGGAGGCATATCCAGGAGAATGAGGGTCTTCGCAAGAAAAGTATTCCTTTTGTGTTTCTTTCCACGGCTGCTCGTCCGAAGGAGGTCGAGGAAGCTTACAATTTAACAGTTCAGGGATTTTTCGTCAAAGCGTCTCAACTCAGCGACATGGAGAAAACGTTGGAGCTGATTTTGGAATATTGGCTGAAGTGCAAACACCCCAACGCGGTTTCAGTCTAGGGGATGGTCCCGGAAATGGCACTGATTTGGGTGCTATTTATTTGATGAAAAAATGGTGGATCGGATGTTCGGGATTTCATTATAAGAATTGGAAAAACGTCTTTTATCCAAAAGACCTTCCACAACGCAGATGGTTTGAATTCTACTGCGAGCATTTCAACACCGTCGAGCTCAACGTTACATTTTACAGGTTTCCGCGTGAGGCAGATCTAAAGAGCTGGTACACTAGAAGTCCCCATGACTTTAGGTTCACGGTCAAAGCGCCTAGATTAATTACACACTTTAAAAGGTTTAACAATGCTAAACGTGAGATTCATGACTTTTATGATACGGTAGCCAAAGGGTTGAAAGACAAGCTGGGTCCGATATTGTACCAATTGCATCCCGGCATAAAATACAGTGCGGAGGGGCTTGAGCGAATACTTTCAAACCTGGACCCTGCCTTTGTAAATGTCATTGAGTTTCGCCATGAAAGCTGGTGGAGGACTCAAGTTGTAAAAGAATTAAGGTCAGCATCCGTTGCATTTTGTGGTATAAGTTACCCGGGACTACCGGAAAATGTCCACAAAACCTCGTCATCTGTGTACTATCGTTTCCATGGTGTACCGGAGATTTACCGGTCATCGTATCGGCGGCAACAATTGAAGGCGGTTGTTGAGAAGATAAGGTCGATGCAAAAAATTGAAGATGCTTACCTGTACTTCAACAACGATATCGAGGCTGCAGCCGTGAAAAATGCCAGGACCGTTCAAAAGATGAAGTAGTTGTTATAACAACCATTAAACGCCACGTTTGTGTAAAATCATCTACACAAAATCGAGGAGTAAATACTCAATGCAACATCAAAGCCCGTTATCTATCGCCAATTCTTGCATCCTGATCAATGGCACCATTTTTAGCCTTATAAGGTAAAAACAACCTATTTAAACATATGAAAAAAGTAAGAACATTGGTCATGTTATTTGCAGCCAGTTTATTTGTACTGGCTTCTTGCGACACGAAAAAAAATCAGGACGATAGCAAGGAAATCGCCGAAGAGCAAAACGAAGAAAAGTTTGAAGATTCGGACCTGGATGATGATACCGACTTTGCCGTTGATGCGGCTGACGGCGGTATGCTGGAAGTTCAGCTTGGACAGCTTGCGCTAACAAAGGCATCATCACCGAAGGTGAAGGAATTTGCCCAATCGATGGTCGATGAGCATAGCAAGGCAAACGAAGAATTGAAGACCCTGGCGCAAAGTAAAAACATAACGTTGCCCAGTACGATAAGTGAGGAAAAGCAAAAAGATTATGACAAGCTTGCTGAAAAATCAGGTGAAGAATTCGATAAAGCTTACAGCGAATTTATGGTGAAAGACCATAAGGATGACATCGACAAGTTTAAGAAGGCTGCCGAGAAATGTGAAGATGCCGACCTGAAGTCGTGGGCTGCAGAAAAAGTTCCTGCCCTTGAACATCATCTGAGTATGGCAGAAACCATGGAGGATGCGGTTGACGGAACGGAATAATGTTTATTGATTATTTCATTGAAAAATGTCCGGTGGAAATACCGGACATTTTTTTTTATCTCCGAAAATTTGAGGGCTTAACATAGCAGCTTTTTGCAACGCTTGCTGCCGGCGTATTCAGGAAATTAGTCTGACCGAATGCCTAACCTCGATCCTATGCAGCCAGACCTTATTACCGAATCGAATGCCCGTTCGTCGGCAGGCCCATGGAGAACCATCACCCTCACAGGAATTTTAGCCGGAACGTTGGATGCCGCAGCGGCAATCATTGTATACAATACGGGTCCCGCTGCTTTGTTCAAGTTTATTGCAAGTGGAGCTTTTGGTGCAGGAAGAGCTTTTTCCGGAGGAGATATTATGATTTTGTGGGGTGTGATTTTTCATTATCTCATAGCGTTTGCATGGACCTTGCTTTTCTTTTTTGTGTATCCCGCCTCACCCTGGTTGAGAAAGAATAAATATGTTACGGGCCTTTTGTATGGGATCTTCGTATGGGTTATCATGAACCGTGTGGTGATCCCGTTGAGCGAAATTGCGCAACGGCCATTTAATTTGAACGGAGCCCTTATAGGAATGTCTATTCTGATGATCGCAATAGGGCTGCCGATTTCTGTTTTAACACACCGGTATTACTCCCGCAAGGGCATTGTCTGAAACCTTCATTGCTTAGGACGCCGAATTAAATTGTAATGGCGACACGCCTGTAAATTTTTTGAACGCGTTGCAAAAGTGGGCGCTGTCAGTAAATCCCAAGGTGTAAGCGATATCGCCAATCGATTGTTTACGTTTGATTAACGTTTGAGCGTACTGTATTTTTTGACGCAGGACAAATTGATAGGGGCTTACACCAACTGTATTCTTGAATAGTCTGGAAAAATGAAAGACGCTAAGGTGAATCGACCCTGCAAGGTCCTCCAATGTAATAGCATGGTGGATCGAGGAGTGTACAAGATCAATGACGCATTTCAATTGATGAGAAGACAATTTTCCTTTGGGCGCAAATACCTTTTTACTTGCTAAGGGATAGGTGGTCCCAAGGTGAATCGCGCACGCTATGGCCAGGCTTTCGGCGTAGAGTTTCTCCAGTTGACCAGACTGCGCTCCCTCATACAACTTGATCACAATATCTTTTAGGAGCGGATCATGAACATTATGTTCTTCACGAAATCTGAAGTCCTCTTTTTCAAGGAGGTGATCGATGAACGCTGGCGCAAATTCGATTTCCAGTGCATTGTAGTCTCCTTCCCACTGGAGTTCTTCTTTATCTCCGTATGATAAAAGTTCCACCAGGTTTCCTGTCTCGAATAAGCCAGACGTCCATTTTCCTCTTGATCGCCATGACAGTGAAAGCGGTGTTCCAAAATTAAATTGCAATGTATGGTTGGAAAGTGTCCTTTCGGCTACATACATCGAGGAGCGAATAGTTCGCTTAACTTTAAATCCTTCCCATACGGTATCGCTGGAGTATATTTCGGTAACTGGACTGAAATTTTGTGGTTGTCCGATGCTGGCAATATTCGCTGTCATAGGGTGTAAAAGATAGGTTTCACACAGTCTCTACGTGAAAATTTAGCATAGGGTAAAGCCTAAAGACAGCAAGTGCGACAAACAGCAGGTATCCTATGACATAAGATTGGAATACACGACGAACATATCACGAAGATTTTTGATCGAGGTCGGGGTGGGTGCTTATGGTCCTTAAGTATTCGAAAACGTGCTGCTTGTAATTTCTTCCGATCGGTAAATATTGTTGACCGATCATAAGGCGGTTGACCTCGGCGGTCTTGATTTTATCGATAGCAACGATGAAGGAGCGGTGAATTCGCATGAACAGTTGGGCGGGTAGAAATTGCTCGTAATAGGCAATGGTTTGGCGGGTTACGATCTCCCGGTCGCTGGTAAGCTTGAACTTCAGATAGTCTCGCTGACTTTCAATGTAAACGATCTCATCTACAAAAACTTTTTGAAGTTGCTTATTGCCTTTTATGAAAAAGAACGACTTCTCCTTATTTTGCCCAGGCAGTGACGGCGCATTTGCCGTCGCCTCGCTAAACGCTTTGCTGACTGCCTTGAGAAATCGCTCAAATGAAAACGGCTTTAATAGATAATCAATTACGTCGAGGTCAAATGCCTCGATGGCATAATCCCGGTAGGCGGACGTAATGATGACTTTCGGTTTATTCGACAACGCTTTTAATAATTCGATGCCGCTCATCTGAGGCATCTTGATGTCCAAGAATAAAAGGTTAATAGGATTGTTTTGAAGAAAACTGAATGCATCAATAGCATTGCTCAACTGCCCAGAGACTTCAAAAAAATCAGTCTTATCGATGTACGATTTTAAAATATCCTGCGCGATCGGCTCATCCTCGACTATAAGACATTTCAGTTTCATGCTGTCGGTTTTCAATTTTTTTCATTCTTGGCAGCGCGATCTTTAAAATCGCCAAAAAGCTCTCCGGACTATCCATGATCTGAAGGGAATGATCATCGCCATAAATAAGTTCAAGTCTTCTCTTTACATTATTCAATCCTAGACCTTTCGCAGTTCCAGTGGAAATTTTTGATCCTTTTCCATTTTCAATCTTAAACACGAAATAGTTTTTAAAAGTTGAAAAGTCGATATTGATCCAGGCATCTTCTATCATTTCAGAGGCGCCGTGTTTGAAGCTATTTTCAACAAATGGAAAAATGGTAAGCGGTACGATGGAAAGATCCTGAATTTTATCGTGCACATTGATTGAAACCGACAGATTCCCCGGGTAGCGTAATTTTTCCAAATCAATGTAATCGCGAATGCACATGATTTCCTGCTGTAAGCGGATCCGGTCGTGATTTGTTTCGTAAAGCATGTAATGCAAAATTCTCGAAAATCCTAAAACCGATTCTTGCGCGAGGATGGGATTTTTTCCGATCAGCCCATATAAATTGTTCAACGTGTTGAACATGAAATGTGGATTCACCTGATCCTTTAGCATTTTTAGCTCCGACGCTAACTTGATTTTTTCCATTTCAGAAACACGCCTTTCATTCTCGTACCACATCTTTATCACCTTAATGGCGACGGCAATGCTCGCATGAAAAAAGGAATAAAAACCGCGTACAAATATTTTTGGCAGATCCCATAGGCTCACGTCATATTCGTATAGTGACGAAACAACAAACAATATATGTCCGAAGAATCCGCTGACCAGGAAAGCTACACAGAGGAAAAATATCGAATCAAAGAAGCGTTTTTTTGCAACGTACCTGGGAATTATCCAGTACATCACAGCATAAGCAAGCAAGATCTGTGGAGGTACTTCCGCCAGTACGAGC
>DASUTP010000161.1:0-3255 GCA_036374515.1 Chryseolinea sp.
GTGGCACCAGGAAGTCCTTCCCCCTGACTGCCTGTAACTCGGCCGGAAATTGAAGCGGTAGTCACGCCTTGCCCGTTGGCGGCAAAGACAATCGACGAACAAAACATGAGCGCAATTATTTTTCCATAAGCGTTCTGCATAACGACAATAATTTAGGTTAATGAATGGGTTTCGAATGTGTCAGTTATATTACCAAAAAAGAAAGGAAGAACACAGGAAAGCACGCTAAATCCGTCCGGCCAGGGATAAAAAAATTCAGCCTTTCAACTTTTTTGATTGCGCTTTCCGTGAACGGCCACCGAAAAATGATCTGAGGTTTCGCAGACAGCAGGCGCACACGTTTACAACAGCCCAACGTCGATGATAAAAACCGGCGCTTAAAAACCCGTTCTAAATTTTAAGATAAAGAACACTCAGATTGTCGGATATTTTTACGTAAACAGCTATTCATTTCAATCTCAAAACAATGACGACAACTCCATCAACTCCGAATCCAAACAAAGCTCTTTGGGAAAAAGGTGACTTCACGAAAATTGCTGATACCATGCGCACAAGTGGCGAGGCGTTGGTTGCAAAACTAGGAATCACAAAAGGTCTAAAGGTTCTTGACCTCGGTTGCGGCGATGGCACCACAGCGATCCCTGAAGCGAGACTCGGCGCACAGGTCTTAGGCGTGGATATTGCCAGAAACCTTGTCGAAGCAGGCAATCGCCGCGCACAGGCGCTGGGATTATCTAACTGTACTTTTCAAGAAGGAGACGCTACCAATCTAACAGGCCTTCAGGATCAGAGCTTTGATCTCGTGGTAAGCATTTTCGGCGCTATGTTCGCGCCACGACCCATGGACGTGGCCAAAGAAATGGTTCGCGTTACACGCAAAGGCGGTAGAATCGTTATGGGCAATTGGATTCCAGGTGACCCTACATTAGTGGCGCAAATACTGAAAACCAGTTCGGCTTATACGCCGCCAGCACCAGAAGGTTTTGTCAGTCCGATGTTATGGGGCACTGAAGCCAATGTGATAGAGCGATTCTCGAATTCAGGCGTACCGAAAGAAAACATATCTTTCAGCAGAGAAACGTTTACATTTAATGCTCCTTATTCACCCGTTGAGTTTGTTAACGCGTTCAAGGAGTACTATGGCCCTACGATGAATGCGTTTGAGGCCGCCGAAAAGAATGGAAAGGCACAGGAGCTGCAAGTTGAATTGGAAGATCTATTTAAAAGTCAAAACAAGAGCTCAAATAAAGATACGACGTCAATTGACGCGACGTTCTTACTCGTCACGGTACAACGGTAAAGGTATACGTAGCGTTTGGAGGGTTGTCACGAACCAGTGCCTAATCTTCCACACAATGGGATTATTGGGGTTATTTCCACACAACACAACGATGCTTGGCCTCTATCAATATCCCTGGCTATCAAGCTTATTTCCAGACGTTGAGTGGAGCGAACACGCTTTGGGTAAAAAATCAGAAACCTACTTGCGTATCTGATGTGCCATTGCGCTAAGCATGGCTTTCATTTCCGTAATCTCAGCTTTCAGTTCCCTGATCTCCTTACTGCCTGCTATTTCTCCTTGCCGGTCGTCGGCATCTCTTCCAATAAAAAATGTGGCAATGGTCGCCGTGATGTAGCCAAAAACTGCAAATGCAAACAAGGAGAGAAATATACACAGTATCCGACCTTCAGGAGTTTTTGGCCAATATTCGGAACCCAGCGTGGTCATGATCATGGTCGTCCACCACAGCGAAGTTCCGAAGTCATTCAATCCGCCAGGGATTCTATTTTCAAAGGCAAACATTCCGGCGGCTCCGGCGAAAATTACAATAACGGTAAGCATCAAAACGTAACCAAAAGCTCTTCTTTTCATCGTGTTGGAAACGGCCCGCATTCCGCGATTTAAACTCCCTAAAATTTTCACCAGACGCAATCCCCGGGAGAACCTCAATAGCCTTAACAAACGCAACGCTCTGAGCACTCTGAATGCAGGTACGATCAAGGAAACGATTGTAATTACATTTGTTTTCAGATACTGTAGTTTCGCGGGAGCCAGAATTAGTTTCACAACAAAGTCGAGAATGAATATAACCCAGATTACCAGCCCTAAACGCTCAAGGAACTGAGTACTATTATTTAATAATTCCAGGATCAGCAACACAAGCCAGACGAGTCCAAGAATTGTCATCGGTATTTCAAGCATGGACTCAATGCGTACAAGCAATTTTTTACGCTCTACATCAGTTGTTTTCATAATTAACCGTATTGATTCTCGAAAGTCACCTAATAAAAAATGACTGCGTCAGATGCCGATTGAATTTGCACTCGTCGTTAATAGCGACAACGACGCCAAAACAAAAAAAATTTAATGGTATGGGACTTGTCCTGTTTACAAACGGGCGCACAGTCTAGCAGTTACCTCAAAGCTCTACCAACACTATAAAATCAGACTTGCTTATTTTAAGTCGTCACGCCACCGCCATCAATTGAGAGCCATGTGTAATCCAACCGGTTTTACTTCATTCTTCTGATTTGATCCTGCGTCATGGCAACGATCCGGTCATCCTCACTGGCGGGGTCCCCGCGGCCATCCTGATTGCTGACAGCGATATATATTTTCCCGTCTGGCCCTTCGACTACGTTCCGCAGCCGACCGAACCGCTGATGCAGAAAACGTTCCACACTATCTATTTTTCCATGATCTGCCGGATTGAAAACTGCGCGGTATAGCGCCTGTCCCCGCAATCCTGTAAATAACAACGACCCTTTCCAATCGCCTTGCGTAATGAACACGCCGCCGGTCGGTGCCCAGGTGGTTGTGTCTCCGCTGTGATAAACTGGAGTTTGAAGACCGGTCTGCGCCTGGCTTCCCCGAATAATCGGCCATCCGTAATTGTTGCCAGGCGTAATGAGGTTTATTTCATCCATACAGCAACCTTGTTCAACGGAGGGTCCATGCTCTGTAGACCATAATTGTCGCGTATCGGGATGAAATGCTAGTCCCTGTGGATTTCTATGCCCCATGGAATACACGTAGGATCCAACCGTTGGATTATCGGCTGGGAGGGTTCCATCGTCGTTCATTCTGAGGATTTTTCCGTTCAGCGACGCGGGATCCTGCGCCAGATCAGGTGAAAAGATCTCGCCTACTGTCGCATACAATTTTCCATCGGGACCGAATTCCAAAGCGCCGACATTGTGTAAATAATTTCCAGGAATTCCATCCATGATTACTTTATCAAACACTGGGCTTTT
>DASUTP010000162.1:0-13475 GCA_036374515.1 Chryseolinea sp.
AACAAGGTCAATTCGAAGATTGCCGTAAAGTTTGATGTTGTGCATTCACAAATTCTTACCGATGATGAGAAGGCCACAATCCTTGCGAATTTATCGGCATATCTTACGAAGGACGGTGTTCTTTTGCTTTCCGCGCAGGACAAACGATCACAGCTTGAAAACAAGCAAGCGGTGATTGCTAAGCTCGAGCGGATGATCGCGAAGGCATTCGAAAAAAAGAAGGTGCGCAAACCAACAAAGGTATCAAAGTCAGCAAGTCAAAAGCGCATTACAAGCAAGAAGCTGCATTCGGAAAAGAAGAAATGGAGGCAAAAGCCGGAATAGAGTGAACGTGAAATTGAAGAGTGCCTATGAGTAATGTGATCATCGTGGGTGGAGGTGCTGCAGGTTTGTCTGCCGCACACCTGCTGTCCCGGTCGGGGAAATCGGTACACATATTGGAAGCCCGTGATCGCATCGGAGGCAGAATCCATACAATTCGAAACGAAGGATTTTCATCCGCAGTGGAAGCGGGTGCGGAATTTATGCATGGCGAGCTACCCATGACCATGTCGTTGATGAGGGAAGCCAAAGTCTCTTACCGTTCAGGACAGGGTAATACGTGGAACGTTTTGGACAATCATTTGGCGAAAGGAGATTTTTTTGACGAAGGTTGGTCGGAGGTGATCAATAAGCTTCAGCTTCTGAAGGAGGACATGACCATCGGCGACTTTCTTAAGAAGTATTTCGGTGATGCAAAGCATGAATCGCTGGTGGAATCCGTGAGGGGATTTGTGCAAGGATACGACGCCGCCGACGTGGATAAGGCGAGCGCTATGGCTCTGGCTGAAGAATGGAAAAGTGGGGATGTAAAGGGATACCGGCCCATCGGGGGATATGGTCAACTGATGGACTTTCTCCGGGAGAAGATCGAGGGCAACAACGGCGTTTTTAAATTTTCCTCACCGGTGAGGAAGATCAGATGGAGTCAGGGTCATGTGGAAGTTGTTACGGAGCAAGATGAAATTTTTAGTTCGGAGAAAATTCTGGTCACGGTGCCGATCTCCGTTTTGAAGCAAGACGCATTACAATTCGAACCACCTTTGGAGCAACACCGGTCGGCATTGCAGCAACTTGAGATGGGCGAGGTAATAAAGTTTCTGTTTGAATTCAAAACCTCCTTTTGGGAGAAACAAAATATTAATGTTCATCGGCACATGCCAGGATTGAACTTTTTGTTTTCCGACGCATTTGTTCCTACCTGGTGGACGCAAAAGCCTAGAGAACTGCCATTGCTCACAGGTTGGCTGGCAGGGCCAGTGCTTCGGAAAGTCCGTCTTGATGACGGATATCTCCTGGATGAGGCAGTTAAGTCGCTTACCTATCTATTTGGCTGTACGCAGGAGTATTTGCACAATGAGCTTCATTTTTCGAAGGTTGTTAATTGGTCAAAGGATGAATTTTCACGTGGTGCCTATGCGTACAAAACGCTCCAAACGGCGGAGGCATTAAAAACATTCAACAAACCAGTAGACCATACGATATTTTTCGCCGGCGAAGCCTTGTATGATGGACCTGAGATGGGGACGGTCGAAGCTGCCTTGGCAAGGGGCCGTGACGTCGCGGAAGAAATTCTGAAGCGATCATAAACGGTGGGGAAGTTTGTAAAATAAAAACGGGAAACCCGTCAATTGCTTGAGAGTTTCCCGTCTTAATTGAACATCAGCCGAAACCAATGTGCAACACTAAAGGTTGTTCAAGAGATTAAATCCAAAGTCAGGAAACCTTGCGGCATCTCGCTTTGGTTTCGTACCCACGTCTCACTCTCCCGAAGGAAAATTGCTCGTGAACACAATCTTTCTCTCCGGTTTCTTTGTATCTACTTCCCGTAGGAAATAAATTTTTGTTTGCCGGATCGTCTGATCAATTTCTCAAAAACGATTTAGTGATATGAAGGTACTTTGATCATTGACTGATAGCAAATATTTTTAAATAAAGTACTCCACAACTTTTCCACGAAGTTATTCACATCGCAATCAATTTTTTTCCTTCTCAGGATGACCGATAGGCCATTTCGTAAACCGACCGCACGTGCGGCCCCATAAATACCCTGGCGTAAATCCGAATGATAGAAAGACCGTCAACGACAAAACTTATGGAAATAATGGCAGCAAGCATGGCTTGATCTTCATGAATGTGCGTGAATATCAAATCTTCGCCAATAAAGGTCGGCGAAATTGGAAAGCCGGAAACACCAAGACATGCGAGTAAAAATATGAGGGCAATCTTTGGATGTTTATAAGAATGGCCCTGAAATTTATCCAAGGCTATCTTGTCTTCATGAAATTTGAGCCATCGCAAACAAACGAGTCCTAAAACGCCCGATACAGCAATACCACTTAAATACATGTGCACCTGATCAAACTTGAATTGTTCGTTGAATGCAATGGCCAAAGCAATCCAGAAATGGCTCATAATAATGAGTAGCCAACTCAAGACAGCCTGGCTCCTCTCTACAAAAGACTTTAATACCATGATGAAACTCAGGAGGGAGAAAAACAAAGGCAGGTGGCCTTGTATGGCTGGCGGGACAAGATTCTTATTATACACACAAAACAAGCCTATAAAGTATGCCGGGATAAAGAAATAGATCACGCCATTCACAGTAAGGAAATCCACCTTCTTGCCCGCCATCTTTAGTGGATTCCATAAATACCGGTACATGATCGAATCAAGGTTCCATTCTTTCAAACACAGCATATATAATGTGTATTCAATCTTTTTGGGTAGGGAATCTTCAAAGGTGTGCGCCCTGGGAACAAAATTGTAAAATTGCTCGCGAATCAGGTAGGTGACAACGGAGGGAGACACTAGAAGCTGATAGGTACGAAGAAATGCATTACCGGCGAAGTGCCATAGTGCCAGATCTAGCCACCCCAATGCAACCTCGATAAAAATAAGGCCAATCTGTGCAATTGAAGCATAAGCGATTTGACTTTTGACGGATGACTGCACACGGGCGATTCCGGTCGCGATCAGGCTTGACAACAATCCAACCATTCCGATAAGAATTCGAACGGAAAGCTGATGTTCCCAAAAGGGAAACGTCCTTAGCAAAATATAGATGCCTACATGTACAGAAAGCGCACCGTAAAAAATCGCACTCGATGGGGTAGGCCCTTCCATTGCCCGCGGTAACCAAAATGAGAATGGAAACTGTGCCGACTTGGCAGCGGCCGAAATCAGGATCATAAGAGAAATAAATACGCCGATTAGCGTATGCGACTGTAATTGAGAACTTACGAGCTCAGCGTTGCTGAGTTTTAAGAACGTTATGTTCTCATGCCAAAGGTGGTGACTCATCCACATGGCGAGAATAATGCCGACGTCTGCGATCCGGTAAATTGAAAATACTTTGACGGCATTTTTTACAGGAAGGTACCGATCGCGATAGAATGCGATAAGCAGAAACGAAGAAATTCCCAAGATCTCCCATCCCATGAAAAGGGTTTCCAGGTTGCCGGAAAAAATTACAATGTTGTATCCGACATAGAAAAAAAGTATGGTGTTGAAGAATCGCTTATATCCGTCTTCGCGATGCAGGTACACGCGGCTATAGACGGCCACCAGAAACGTCAGGAATGATCCAACGAGAAGGTAGACTGCTGTAATCTTATCAAAGTAGAAGTCAATGAAAAATTCATAACCATCGGAATTAAATAAGACGATTTCCTTCAGATTCAGTGTCGGGTGCCCCTGCATCAGCCAATAAATTATAAAAGCCAGCACGAGCACAAAGTGTATTCCCACCGTCAGGTATACAACCCAGGAAATCAACGTTTCTTTTTTGGAGGGCGTTAATAAACTAAAAGCAAAACCTGCCAGGGGTATGAGGATGAATAGTTCTAAAAGAAAAGTCATTGGTCAAGAAATTATGTGTACCGGGATATTTTCGTGCGTCGATTCAATCAGTGAACTAATGTCGTGCGCAGCGCCAACCATTTGCAGTGCGTTGTATTCTTCGAACTTGCCTGCATTGAATAAGAATGTTTTTCGTGTGACAGGGTCGACTGAAACTAAATGAATCCATTCATTGAGGTACCATTCATAAACCTCTGGAGATCGTTGAATCGTTTCCAGTATGACGGAAGTGGAATGTTCCACAATCAGCATAAGCCTGATGGGATCGTGAACTTCAATCATCTGACTAGGAAGTCCCGGGCGTAGGTCCCCTTCGATTCCATTGGCAACGCCAAATAAACCCATTACATTATGCGGAAGCTTTGTTCCAGCACCGAGTTTTTGATTGTCTACCCTTGAAAAAAAGTATTCAAGGTTTATTCCGCCACAAACCGGACCCAGGGGTTTTAAAATTTGAAACAGCAGTTTTCCATCAGGGTCGATGCTGCAGTCATATGAATTTAGGAACGCTCTGCGATCCAAAAAAAGATTTTTAGTGAGGCTCCGGCGTCCGACAATGCATAGGCTGTTCGTTGCATGATTGAGTTCAGGCCTCGGTTCAAACAAGGAAACCGATCTGTGTTTTACTTTGCGGTGAATCTTGGACGCAGACATTTTTGTCTCGATGGACTCAAACCGCCGCGACCTTTCCTTGGAATTCATGCTCAAGGCCTCTTGGAAAATCCTTTCATTTTTTTCGTGAAGATCTGGCAGCGCTCCCCTCAAATTCTTTTCGTCGAAAAAGACGATCTCGTCGCGCGTTGTGTCGTGAAGTGCGCCTACGAAAATGGTATTCTCCGGGATATTAAGTCCGCGTGTGGCAAGGACCGCCCGGACCTTGGGGTGATTGGCCATATAACAAAATGCCCTCGCGTTAACTGAGCCCGGCCGGCCGGAACACGCTCCACAATCGTAGGCAGCATAATGCGGATTGTTGACGCTGCTTGATCCATGTCCTGTTACGTATACGAGGGGCGCAAAATGTTTTATGAGCCCGATGCTTTTTAAAAGTGATTCTACGCGTACGGCCATTTCGTCGGTAGTGAATCCTATCTGCAATTCATTTTCCTTATCCCCAGGATTTTTATTTTCAATCGTCAGTTCCGAAACTTTATTCATATGGCTGAACGACGAAGCTGCCGCCGGACTGAGGGTCGGTTTAAAAATGTTAAAGAACAAACGAAACGCTGCGACGAATCCGACTGTTTGCGTGATCAGCCAGCCCCTGAACAGGGTATGCGAATGTTTTGCAAAGTGCACATCCTTTTTCAACTTTCCATTTGACCCGACCTCCTGTATCAGGTGTTTTGGGGTAAGGGGCGCAGGGCATAGTTTCGTGTAGAATTTTCCGTTTTCAGGTTTGAAAAAAAATTCGACCCCGAAAAACCCAGGAGTGCCAAAAGTCTCACAATGCGGATCGATTTTTTCCAGGTAATGTCGCAATGAAAACGCCCGGTCATCGATACAAAAAATTGCCTGAAAGGTTTTCGAACTTGGTTTTTCACTTGTCTGCTGCCCTTGTTGCCTGATCCCTGCGAGCACCTGATCATAGTAGCTCCACTCAAACGCTTCCTGCCAAAGGGAAATAACGTCGTCTAATTCTGTCGTGGTAACCCTGCTGAAAAGTTCGATGGGTCTTTTGTTGGTTCTGAAGGCAAGTGGAGACCATATTTCGCCGAACGTAAAATCGAGCGCATCAATTTCCAGCAATAGCTCAAAGTAAATGATGTCATGCAAAGAAATTTTTTTGGGATCGAGCAAATTTTGAGGATTGTCTTCGATCGACGCTACGATTCCCGACCAACCTTGATGCGCAAATTGCTGATCGAAAAGGTACTGCTTGTACATCGACTTATCACCGATAAGGATATTGAGGAGGTTTCCGATGCTGTAATCGCCTTTAAGCAGAATATTTCTGACGCGCTTGGTCTTAAAAAAGCTGGTAAAACTATTTCGCTCCAATTCCCGGACGGCTGCGAGAAATCCCTTAGTGCCCACAGGAAAATTCCACATCGCGATACCTTGATCCAGATAGCTGCAAATGACACGGAAAAGTGTCGGATGTACCAGCGAATCAAGATCGATGTGATAGTGGCGCTTCCAGTTCGATCGTAACATGCCAATTCTTGGCAAAGTGGTATTTTGATATTCACCAAAAAGCATTTTTTCTCTCCATTCCCGGTAATGGGCGGCGCCCTTTCGCTCATTTATCGTGCGGCTCAAAATTCCTTCATGAATTTTTCCCTGCCGGAACAGGGCCCGGTATTCTTTTAACGAAAGGCTCACCTTATAGCCAAAAATCTCTGAAGCAAGTTTTATGGCCTTTGAGAATTTTAAATGCTGAAATGCGTGGAGCGTATTGTGATGGATGAAATCTTTTAAAGGGGCCTGGGCGGGTAAGAAGTGTTTCAAATCATGAAGCGCTTCTTCTTCATTGAAATAAAATGGACCTCTTCCTCCGATCCCGGAGATAAAAGAAGGCTCATTCGAGGAAGACTGCTGTAAGTTCATTTTAAAAATTTGTCTTTGTAAAAATTTGCGGATCAGGAGGCGGGCTATGCTGATAGCATTTCATTTACTACGAAAACATTAATCCAACCCTTGGAGAACAAAGGCTGTAAAGCTACCAGTACAATGAATGAGATCAGATCAGCAGTTTCCTGATAAAGAGATACAGGGGGGTGTTGCTGGAATTGCTCCACGCACTTCGATCGGTAGAAACCAAGTGTAGCTCGTCATCGGCGGGCGTCGTGAAGAGCGACTCGACAATCGATAAAAAATTGGTGGATTTTTCCTCGGCGTACTTTTCATCGAGTTCCGTCTTTTCGAACGGAGATTGCGCGGCAGGGGATGTTGTTTTTGATTTTGAAACGACGAAACCTTGTTCGCGGAGATTGCCTTCCGAAAGAAGAAGAACCTGTGAGGCGGTGAATGTAAAGAGAAAGATTGCCAAAAGGACCTTGGCCAGCGAGGGAATGCAATTTCTCTTTCGACTGAACATAAACAGGCTATAAATGTAAAGAAATTATATGACCTCCCTTCAACGGTCGCGGCGACCCCGTGTAATATTTATTGCGGTACCGTGTGCGCTTCCCCTTAATTTATCTTTCTATCCTGAAACTTTCATTTGACTTGCACGGGGCGGCCCCCGAACTGGAATTTATCTGCAACCCAACTTAGCTATCCACAAGGCGAATAGCCAGACGACCTGTGCTGTACAATTCCGCGGATCTCTCCGTTCAATCAAGAAAATGCCCTAAAATAAAACTGCAGTCCAATTTTGGGAAAGCATGTTGATGTAAACGGGCTAATTGGTACAGATTAAGGGGTTTCCTCCGGTGGCATTATTTTTCCTTTAACACAAGCTATAAAACACCCTCTATCCAAAATGAGCTACAAGACTATCCTGACCCAACTGTACTTCATACTGATCTATGCAGACGGGCATGTCAATGAACATGAATGGTCGACTGGTAAACACCTGGTTAAGTCTGAAGGTCTTGAGGAAGAAGACTTCAAGATCCAGTTGGAATTATTGAAATCCAAAAGCAAACCTGCCGTACTCGAAGATTGCGTAAGAGGCCTTAAAAAGCTGGACAAGAATCAACAAATCCGGATGATAGCCTGGTTATGCGTGGTAGCCAACGGTGACGGTTTCATGGATAGATCTGAATGGCAATTAATCTATAAGATATACCACAAAGAACTCCATTTGCCGTTGGAGGAAATCTTCAAAGTTCAAAAAGAATTAAACCGTCAGTCACGCGAAAAAACTATCGCTTAACCCTCTCAAGTTATGAATATGCTTGCCACAGGATGCTACAGGTATGTCATGTTTACAATGATATCCGTATTCACGAGCTTCGGTTCGAATGCCCAGTTACAATCCCAGTATCACCCGCGTCAGACGCATTCTCAGCTTTCAAAAGATCTGATACACGAACTGGAATTGCAATTTTTTGAGGAGGATAAAGGAATGCCTAGCGATAGGGTTGTACGCCGGATCAACTTCGAGCGTAGAATGTCCTTTATGGAAAAGGTTTTAGACGGAGCCTTTATAAAAGATGATTCCCTCGAGCGGTATGTCGGAAATGTGTTGAACAACATAGTGAACAATAACAGCCTGAAGTCGTACCCGAGGCGGGCTTTAATTTTGTCTAGTCCGCACGTGAATGCGGTTTGCTATGGTCAGGGGATTTACGCCGTTACCGTGAGTTTACTGGGAAGAATTGAAAATGAAGACCAGCTGGCTTTTATTCTTGCGCATGAATTGGCGCATGACGAACTGGGCCATATCAGGGCGCGCATCATAGCAGAAGCAGATCTGGATCTGGAAGAAAAAGCAAGACGCCAGACCTTCAAAGTCATTTCAGGGAAGATTGATAGCGAGGAGATCCAGGAATTCAGAAACCTTGTCTACGGCTACTGCAAACACAGCCGGGCGAATGAAATGCGCGCCGACTCCATGGCGCTTACCCTGCTGCGCAACGCTCATTATAACGAACATGAAGCATTTTCCGCCCTGACCGTGCTGCATGCGGCGCAATCTCCCAAACATGAAATTGGTGCCGAATTATTTGCTCCGTTCCATAGCGCAGAGAATCCGTTTCAGGATTACTGGTTGAATGACAGGCTCACCGTATACAGCAAAAATTATATGGGTACCTTTTTATATTCAGCTGACTCCATCGAAACGCACCCTTCCATTTCAGTAAGGAAAAAGGCGCTGGCGGCATACGTAGCCAGACCGTCAGAAAAGCACACAGTACAACCGTTGGACTTTGCAGTTGCTGTTTCGGAGATTGCTGCCTTTGAAACAGTAGAGAGTGCTTACAAAAGCAGGCAGTACGACTTGTCATTGTATTATGCATTGCAACTGTTTAACAGGTATCCCAAAAACGCATACCTCGTATCCCGGATAGGAAAAATTCTCACCGATCTTTATGAGATCAAGGGTTTGCCGAGATTTGAAAATTATGTAGCAAAGTACACCCATAACTATTGCAACGAACTAAAGCTGGTAAATAGCTTCCTGTACAATTTGACACAGGAGGAACTAGGCGAAATTGCTTTCCGTTTCTTAAGCAACGCTTCAAATTTTAGTCCGACGCAAAAAGATCACCATTTCCTTTTGTGGAAGATCGCTTCTATGACTTATCGAAACAATTTCATAGTGGAGACATCCGAACAATATAAATCCAGGTTCGGGTTGGGTATACAGTCGTACAGATATCAATAGATCCCTTACAGGATCCAGGAAACTGCCTGGTGAATTCATCGAGAGGTTCCGAAAATTTTTGGAGATGTGGCCTTCCCCATGATTAATTGGAACGTGAACTTTTTTAATGTTCGATCCTACGGTATATTTGTGCGCAATTGAAACACGTTATATTTTATGAGGCTCGGACAACTCGCCAGAAAACTGGAACTCAGGCCAGCTGATATAATTCAATTTCTGGCCACACAGAATATTCACCTTGAGGACGACACGAATACAAAGATCGCCGAAGATTACGTCGATATGATAACCGCCAAGTTCGCGCCCGGGATGCAACTTGAAAACATCCGGGAGGCTGAAGCCGACTCCGTAGCTGCGCCCCCTGAACTCGATAGTAAGAAGGCGCCTGAAGAAATGGATGGACTCCCGCGGCCTGCAAGTTCTGAGGGAGAGGTTCAGGAAAAAACCGAGGTCATTAAGGCGCAAAAGGTGGAGTTGTCCGGATTGAAGGTGCTGGGTAAAATCGAATTGCCGGAGCCCAAGAAGAAACAGGAAGAATCTCCGCAGGACAACCTTCAATCTGACACACAGAAAGAATTTAAACGCGATCAACGAAGTCCGAACTACAAGAAGACGCAGCGTCTCGCCAAGAACCCGATTGCTTTACAACGGGAGCGCGAAGCGCAGGCGGCGCAGAAAAAAAGAGAGGAGGAGCTTCAACTGAAAAAGGAGAAGCGCACGCAGAACTACCTCAAAAAGGTAAAACCGCCGCAGCCTACAAAAGCCGTTAAGCTTGTGAAAGAAGACACGGAAGACATTTCTTCCGTTGACCTGGCAGAGCCGCCGAAAACATGGTTGGGGAAATTAATCCGGTGGCTTACTACGTAATAGATACCAGCATCGCCATGTTTTCATGTCATAGCGCGGGTCTTTGGCGATCGCCGGCTAGTTCACTTTAATTAGTTCCACTTCGAAAATCAGCGCAGCATGTGGCGGAATTTGACCACCACCTGCACCCTGGGCGCCATAGGCAAGCTCGCTTGGAATGAAGAGCAGCCATTTGTCGCCTTCGTGCATAAGTTGCAACGCTTCAGTCCATCCGGGAATAACCTGATTAACAGCAAAACTGGCCGGCTCGCCCCGCTCGACAGAGCTGTCAAAGACAGTTCCGTCCAGTAGCTTTCCCGTGTAATGCACTGTTACATTATCGGTTGCTGCGGGCGCCTTACCCTTGCCGGCTGTCACGACTTTATATTGTAACCCGGTGGAAGTTACATTTACGCCTTCCGCGTTTTTGTTATTCTCTAAAAATGCCTTGCTTTCTTCCTGCAACTTCGCGGACTTCCGTTCCATTGCCTGTTGCATATAATTTTGAACCACGACGCCGCTTTTTTGCTGATCCATTTTCAAAGGTTTGTCAAGGTACGTGTCGCTAAGCGCAATGGTGAGCGACTGCATATCCAACGAATCACCACCTTGCATTTTTAAGTTTGACCCGATGATAACGCCAAGGCCATAACTGGCCTTCTGATGAACGTTGCTGGTGTCGGCTTCCTTGGGTTTCTTAAGTTCAGCGATTTGAGCCTTCAAAGCATTTACTTCGGCAATCAATTCTTTTTTTGATTGTGAAAACAAGGGGCTACAAATTAAAACAGCAATACAAACGATAACTAACCTCATGACCATCTTTTAAATCCGGGCACAAAGAAAAGGAAAATAAAAAGGACTAGCCCATTATCGGGCGTTTTTTATGCCGAAATCGTCTGCGACCCCTTATTTTAGAGACTATGGAACTCTGGAAATCCCTGTCGTAAATCACAGCGCGCCGAATTGTTTAAGATATTTTTCAGAATTGGCCTTCACATTATCAGGAGGGTTCATTTTGAGCGATTTTTTGAAATTTATGACAGCATTTTTTTGATCGCCCTTCAGTGCATAGGCCTCCCCGAGGCTGTCCCAGGCATTGGCGCTTTTTGGAAAGCGTTCGGTCGCCAGTGTTAATATTTCAATGGCCTTGTCAAATTGTGATTCTC
Organism: Chryseolinea sp.; assembly: GCA_036374515.1. GTDB lineage: Bacteria > Bacteroidota > Bacteroidia > Cytophagales > Cyclobacteriaceae > Chryseolinea. Next base: position 11,191 of record DASUTP010000162.1, read on the forward strand.
CCAGGAGCTGATATCCATAATTGTTAAGCTCGGCTTCGGTCGCTAAAGCAAGCGCCTCTTTCTTTATTTTTTCCGCTTCCGCTGATTTCCCAGATTCCTGCAACAATCCTGATTTGATATTCAGATTGGTGAAATTTTTCGCCTGAGCAATCGCTAATTCGATCCATTCAAGGCCTTTGTCCATCTGAACTTTGTTGGTAAGCGTGTAATTGGCTGCGCTGGAAAATCCACGCCAATTTAAACCCACAGGGCCTTTCAATTCTTCAACAGCGTTTGCCATGACGATATCATCGACAGCGAATTTTATGGTCACAGGAAATTGTTTTTTCTCCCAGGTCAGCACCAACTCCGCAGAGTTTTTATCTACGGGAATAAAATCGAACGTGAGCCATTCAGTAAAAGCAACATCGCGAATTTGAATCGGTGCACGCAGCTGATCGTTTTCAGCCTCATACCAAAAACTTCCCCACGACCGGTAATCTTTTGATAAAATCACCTCACCAGAATTGTCTTGGTTAATAACATAAAACAGACCATAAGAACCTGCAGGAACCTCTTTACCCTGAACGGTCGCCGGATGCGAAAATTCAATGACGGTATTTAGGTTGGCGCCTGATCGCCAGGGCGCTTCCTTGCGGTTTCCAAATGGCTGAGCACTCCATCCATAAGGAACAAGTTTTCCCCACACTTCCCGGTCCTTGACGGCGGGCCGTGAATACTTAACGGTAACTGTCGAGATACCGATAGTTTGAGAAACGGTGGACCCAGGACTGGGCGCCGGTGTTGTAATCTGTTGAGAAAAGCCAGGGAAGGCAAAAACGGCAATGGCAATACCAATGATGGCAGCAGTAATAGTTTTTTTCATATATACATTAGGTTAATGAGTTCCAAAGGAAACGAAATGTACATATAGGGGCATTAAAAGCACTCCCGTAAATTGAGGGAATTATGGGAATATGGCCTATGCTACCTGCCACTTGGCGTGCTCATCTTTATAATAAGATAAGCCATTGCTCATAACGTGAAATTCCTTACCAGTTGCATCTGTGTAACTACTCTTCTCGTAAACGGCGATCCCGTTGTTCTCACGCGTTAAAAATACAATGAGGGCCCGCAGCGATGGGCCAACGTCGCTTAACCATTGATCATCCGTTTCCCTGACAAATGCCTGACTCATATCCAGAAGAGAGTAAAAGTGTAATTTGATAACGGGGAAAAGCGCAAAAGTGTTTACAGCATTGCTGGCCAGACCAGGTGCTGGATTATCTTGCTATATGAAAACCAAAGAATGTCCTTCCTGTGCCATGGAGGTCGATGCCGACAGCAAATTTTGTCCTATTTGCAATTATCAATTTACGACCCGGCCAAGCCATATCCGATGGGCGGCCATAATCCTGGTAGTGATCTTCCTGCTTTATTTGATTTTGTCGCTTTGAACTTTTACGATGTCTTGAGCCCTGGGCTCACTTCCATTTTGGACTTCCTATCCACGTACAAATGGATCGAATACATCATTATAATCGTGATTATCATTGCGGCGACAACAACATAACCCAGCGTGTCATAATGTTCAAGCTTGCCATCGGCCCTTTCAACGACGATTTTGCCGGCGACATACGCAGCAAATCCACCTGAAATTTGCTGAACGGACGAATTGATGCTCATAAAAGACCCACGATCCTGGGGTACCGGAACGGCGCTTACCAGTGCTGAAGATGTAATGATACGCGAGGATACACCAGCAAACATTAGAATGTTGAGAACGAGAATGATCCAGAAAGGCGTGAGCCCAAGATTGCAGTAGATTGCTACCACCACCATTGTTACAAGTGTGCCCGCTGCGAAAATATTATACTTTCCAACCTGATCGCTGAACTTCCCGATGAGGGGCCCTACCACCATGGAAAAGACTCCCGTGATCATATACAGTAGCGGCAGCTGATCCAATGAAATGCCAAGGTTATTTACGCTGAACGCACTTGCGAAAGGCATCAGCATAAATCCGCCAGTAGCCAGCAACGTTGTCGCAGCAAACGCCCGCAGGTAAACAGAATTTGAAATGGTCTTTATAAGATGTTGGAATGGATTTTTCGATGAGCGGATTTTGAGGTGTGAATCGACTGGCCGCAGAAAGAAAATGATGAAGATTCCTACAAAACCGCATATTGCAACGATCATGAAAAAAGGTGCATGCCATCCCAACATATTTGCCAGATACAACCCTATGGGTATACCCAAAACCTGACTGGAAGCAAAGGACATTTGAACAAAACCCATAACACGGC
>DASUTP010000163.1:0-40418 GCA_036374515.1 Chryseolinea sp.
TTGTTGGAAGGACAGGAAAGGGAACGGCGAAGAATTATCCAGGAATTGCACGACGGGGTGGGCCAGCTGTTAACGGCTATCCGGATGCGCATGGAAATGCTTGAAGGCGAATCAAGCCTGAAAGATGAGATCAAAAAGCAAATCAATGATACCATCGCTGAAGTCCGTCGGATATCTTATAACGTAATGCCGCAGGCTCTTGTCGATTTTGGACTAGAAGCTGCGCTTGCGGGGTTGTGCGACTCGGTGAAACGCTATTCAAACCTTGAGATCGATTTTACCTATGTTAAGGAGTCAGACCACACGATAAATTTTGAAGTAAGCACGGCGTTATTCCGCATTGCGCAGGAAGGCCTGAATAATATTGTTAAGTATGCTGAGGCTTCGTCTGTAAATTTGCATATTATAGACAAGGATGACGAAGTGTATCTGGTGTTAGAAGATGATGGGAACGGCTTTGACGAAAGCAAACTAAAAATAAACGGAGGAATGGGATTGCAGAACATCCGCGAACGGGCAAAACTTTTAAATGGTAGCGCAGAGATCCACTCGACGCCAGGGCACGGAACAGTTATCGAGATTCATATACCAATCTACTCGGAATGACAAAAATACGTTTACTACTGGCCGATGATCATCCTCTGATTCGTGAGGGTTTCAGATCGTTGCTTACGAAAAACGATCGCTTTGAAATTGTTGCCATTGCCGAGAACGGCAAGGAATTGATCGACCTGGCTGGTAAGGAATTGCCGGACATTATTCTTTCAGATATCAGCATGCCCGTGATGAACGGGATGGACGCGATCGAGCAGATAGGCATTCTTTACCCTTCTATAAAATGTGTGATCCTTACCATGCATGAGGAAAGGGAATACATTATGAATGCTCTGAGAATCGGCGTTCATGGTTATATTCTTAAAAATGTGGAACGGTTTGACCTGGAAAAAGCAATCGTTGCCATTTTTGAAGGGGGAAAATATTTCAGCCCCATTGTGACGAATATCTTGGCAGAATCCGTCGTCCGCAAGGAGCAGCCTGCCATTTCCGAGTTGACACCACGGGAAAAAGAAGTACTGGAGTTGGTTGCACAGGGTAATAGCACAAAACAAATAGCGGATAAACTCGGGATAGGTACGCGAACCGTTGAATCGCACCGGGTGAACATGCTTAAAAAGATGAAGGTAAATAATACAGCAGAGCTTGTAAGGAAGGCGATCGAGATGAAAATATTATAATATTTCACCTTTTGAGCTTTGATGTTCGTTTAGAACCAGTAGTAGGAGTTAAGCTACCAATTATGGAGACATTGCTGAAGACCGATCATAAGTATATCGAAGTTGCAGATCGGATCGAGACATTGATTGAAAAACGGATCCTTAAGATCGGCGACAAGCTTCTTTCGGTTCGTGCGCTAAGCAAAGAGCAGGGGATAAGCCTGAGCACAGCATTCCAGGCCTATTATTTATTGGAGAGCAAGGGTCTCGTCGAGGCACGGCCGCAATCAGGCTACTACGTAAAATATTCACCGGAACATATTTTAGACCTGCCAAACGTAAGCGAACCTCCGGACGATGCGCTCCCCGTAAGCGTAGATGAGATGATCAATAGTGTTTACGTTGACTTGAATTCTAAAAACCTTTTAAATTTTTCCATGGCGGCGCCCGCTTTTGAGCTGTTGCCCATAGCAAAACTTAATAAAGCGGTCATGCATGCGCTTCGTGAATCGCCTACCAGCTGCCTTCATTATGAACATATCCAGGGGAATATTGCATTGAGGAAACAAATTGCACGGCAGGCTTTTAACTGGGGGGGTACCCCAAGTGAAAATGATATCGTGGTGACCGCAGGTTGTGTGGAAGCTTTGTCTCTGTGTATAAAGGCCATCACCAAGCCGGGTGATGCAGTCGCCCTGGAAAGTCCAACCTATTTTGCTTTGTTTCAGGTCATGGAAAGCAACGGCCTGAAGGTAGTCGAAATCCCTACCGACCCTGTATCGGGCATCGATATCGACTATCTGGCGCAGGCGATTCCTAAGTTTAATATCAAGGCATGTCTCGTTGTCAACAATTTCAATAACCCGCTTGGTTGCTGTATGCCGGACGACCGTAAGAAGTATTTGGTGGAAATGTTAGCAAAGAAGGAGATACCACTTATCGAAGATGATATCTACGGCGAATTGTATTTTGGAAAGACACGGCCAAAGACGTGTAAGACCTATGACAAAAAGGGATTGGTTTTGCATTGCGCGTCGTTTTCGAAATCGCTTGCACCAGGCTACCGGATAGGCTGGACAATTCCAGGAAAATTCAAGGAAAGAGTAATTCGGTTAAAGAGAATGCATACGGTCTCCACCAACACATTAACCCAGTCGGCAGTAGCAGAATTTCTCAGCAAGGGAAGGTTTGAGTTACATCTCCGGCATCTGAGAAAGGCATTACACACGCAGTCGCTGCGATACATCCAGGCGGTGTGTGAATATTTTCCGGAAGATACCCGGATCACGCGCCCGCAGGGCGGCTTCACCTTGTGGATCGAGATGAATAAAAAGATTAACGCATATAAACTTCATAAACGCGCACTGCGCCACAACATTGGGATCGCTCCCGGGCAAATATTTTCCTCGCAAGGGAATTTTGAAAACTGCTTCAGGATCAGCTATGGCGAACCGTGGACGCCAAAGATTGAAGAAGGGTTAAAGACGTTGGGAAAATTGATGCGGGAAATGATGAAGTAAACTATGATTGCCACGTGCAACCGGCAGCCCAGACGTCAATCTTATAACCCTAAGAAGCTCAAGCGAAAAACGTTAAAAATCGCCGGATTGCTTTCATTTTCCATAGGGTTTCCGTTAGCATTTTCCGTAAAGAATTTCAGCAATCGTTTGAAATGGAAGAGCGCACAATTAAATTACATGAAGGGTAATACACCACAACGTTTTTTTAACTTTGTGTGTTTAATAACGTACACCAAGAGGTTATTGAAAATTAATTATGAACACGATTCAACTTTTAGGTCTTACTGCCGGGATGTTAACTACGATTGCCTTCCTTCCACAAGTTTTAAAAACATGGAAGAGCCGTTCCGCTAAGGACTTGTCTTTGGGCATGTTTTCACTTTTTTGCCTGGGAGTAGCCATGTGGTTAGCGTATGGTTTGTTGGTTCAGGATATTCCGGTGATTGCAGCCAACCTGCTTACCCTGATGCTGGCGTCAACATTGCTGTTTTTCAAACTTCGCTTCAAGGAGTAATTACAGCTGTTTATTTGGTCATGATCTTTCCGGGGTGACACCGGCCGTTACTCGTAACGGAGTGTTTCCACGGGATTTCTTTTAGCCGCCTTGAAAATGTGCAAGCTTACCGTTAAGGTTGCCAACAGCATTACTGCCACGGCAGCTATGAGAAATAGATACCAGCTTATTTCGGTTTTGTAGGCGAAGCCTTGAAGCCATTGTTGCATTAGATACCAGGACACAGCGGAGCCAAGCACGATCGACGTGAAAATCCATTTAAAAAAGTCTCTGGACAGAATTCCGGCGATCTGCACGAAGCTGGCGCCCACAATTTTGCGTATGCCAATCTCCTTGGTTCGCTTGCTGACAAAAAATGAGGTCAGGCCCAACAAACCCAGGCAGGCAATACAGACCGAGATAACGGAGAAGGTCGTATAGACTTTCGTCATGGTATTTTCTCTTTCGAATAAACGTGCAAAATCTTGATCAAGGAAAGAATACTCGAAGGGATAAGATGGCGCGAATTTCGACCAAACTTTCTGAACATGCTGTAGCGTTACGGGTATATTGCCCGTTGTCAATTTCACCAGAAGAAAATTTGCCTGCTGCGGAGGGTCAGCACCGACATCAAAATAGTAAATGACGAGGGGCTCGATATTGAAGTGAAATGATTTGAAATGGAAATCTTTTACAATGCCGATAATATCGACGTCCTTTTCACCTAGCGTTCCGCGATCAATTGTTTGCTCCAGGGGATTGTCCAGGCCAAGGAGCCTAACAGCGGATTCATTAAGAATAGCTTTTTCTTTTTTTGTCTTCTGGTCCTGGAATCCACTTCCGGCGACTAACGGAATGTCAAGGGTCTGAAGTATGTCCTCATCTGCGATCAGGGGAAAAATCGTTTCCACTTTATCGGCGGGCGTACCCGCGAAATGTTGACCATGACCATCAAAACCCCGGCTTGGGGTGGTCTCAGTGTAACTGGCACTCAGGACGCCACTGTTTTTCAGCAACTCGTTTTTAAATGCAGCCTTGTTTTCCTTTAACGCATATGCCCGTTTGACCACCAATACCTGGTCTTTATTAAATCCAAGGCTCTTGCTATCCATAAACCTTAACTGCTTGTAAACAACGACCGTGCTTACCATCATTACAATGCACACGGTGAACTGAAAAATAACCAATGAATTTCTGAACCACGGGTTTCCTTTTAGTACTGTGTTACCTTTTAATGCACGGATTGTATTGAAGTTGGCAAACGTCGCTGCAGGATAGATTCCCGATAGAACTCCCAGAATAGTCCCGAAGGCGACAAGTCCGAGAATGACTGCCGGATCCGTATAATCAATAACGATATCTTGTTGTGTCAGACTTCTAAACATCGGAACCAATACTTCCACCAAGCCCAAGGAAATAAATAATCCTAAAAAAACCATCAGAATGGATTGAACTAAAAACTGCTTAAATAGATACGCGCTTCGCCCTCCCGTTGCCTTCCGGATGCCGACTTCTTTAGCCCTCGAAAATGTAAGTACCGTTGCAAGGTTGGTATAGTTAATGCACACCATTATAAGGATGATCACTCCGATGGCTCCCAAAGCATAGGTAAGCGTGCGCTTACCCTCGCGGTTATCGAATAACATTGTGCTGAGGTGCACATCTTTTAGAGGCATCAGAAACAGGGTGTACTCATGGCCAGGTTGATAGGTCTCGTCATAGGACTTCTGATAGCGCTCAAGCAGGTAGGGGTTCAAATTTTTTCTGACAAATTCAGGAAGCCGTTCTTCAACCACTTCCCTTTTTGTTTTTTCACGAAGGAGCACATACGTGCTGAAGGTATGATTAAGCCAGTGGTTGAAGTCAAAATTTATTTTTTCGAAAGAGCTCAACGACAGGAGAATATCCATAGTCAGATGGCTGTTGGCCGGCAGATCTTTCATTACGCCGGTTATCACACATTCGTGGAAAAAATGTTCAAAATGCAGCGTCCGTCCCAGTGGGTTCTCATCGCCAAAATACTTTCTAGCAATTTTTTCGGTGATGACAATTGAGTTTGGTTCTTTGAGCGCCGATGCTGGGTCGCCCGACACCAATGGCAGCGTAAAAACCTTGAAGATGGAAGAGTCGGCGCCGATGATATTTTCCGGCAGTTTCTTATCATCTCTCGACACCAGCACGTCTTCCAGCCAAAGGCAAATTCGTACGGACTCCTCCACTTCAGGGAAGAACTCCTTCAGCGCCGGCCCCGTCGGCGGCGTTGTCCAGCCGCCCTCATTTTCATTCTCGCCATCTTTTTCCCGGACGCCTACTAAAAATATTCTGTCCTTTTTTTCGTGGAAATTGTCGTAGGTAATCTGATTCCAGGTATACGTTCCAAGCAGCATCGACGATGCAATGCCGATTGAAAGGCCGAGTACCAGAATGATGCTGTAAAATTTGTTTCGGATTATGTTTCGCCAGGAAATCAACAGGTAATGTCGGATCATAATCATCGGTTTGAGAGAGTACTATATAAAAAATATACCAGTATCAAATCGCTTTTTTTATACCGAAATGGGCTTTACGATAACATCCATTGCCCAAAGGCGCTCAATGAGCGTTCGATACCGGCCTGTTATCGTTTAAGATGTGCAGTATGCCCAAGAGTGAAATTTTTCATCATTATGTACGGGATTTTTTTCCACATCTTTATCATTTAAGGGAAGTAAAATGTTTCTGGCGTGCCAAAAAAAGGGATAAAACGCAATGGCCGAAAAATTGAGTTATAATGAACAGAACTTAACTGGAACGTATATCATGAAAGCAAAAACACTAGAGGTCAAATTAAAGCAAATAGGGGTTGGTTTAAGTGATTTAAGAAAAAGGAAGGGGTATGATACGATTAGAGATTTTGCCAAAGCGCACAAGCTACCCGAAATTCAATACTGGCGAATTGAAAATGGCAAAACAAACCTGACGTTAAAAAGTTTAACAAGGCTTTTAAAGATACACAAACTTACTCTTGAAGACTTTTTCTGCAAACTGGAAATCTAACCGGTTTCTGTAACGAGGAGCAGGGTTATTTCTTAGGGATAACCCTGTTTTTTTTCTCATCCTTTCTACCTTACGGCGAGACAACAAAAGGAAAAAGAAAAGGGACGTACGGTTGCCCGAACATCCCAATTCAAACACAGAGAAAAGCTGAAAGAAACTTACAACGGGGCCGGACCTGTTTCGGCGGTTAATAGGGGCCACTTACCAGGAACAGGAACGCTGACTCCCTTAGTATCGCCCTTCGCAGCGTCCTGTCCAAAGTAATAAACGGGCCAACCTTTGTAGGTCAATTGCATCCTGCCATGAACATCAATCTCACCAAAGTCGGATGCATTCATTCCCGTTGGTAAGTGTTCTATATCCACATGAAAAATTGGCCAGGCACTATCATTGCTGAAATCCGGTTGCGTGAAAGTGTTGGTGTTTTCCGAATCATTGCTAAAGGCGTAAAGGGTCCGGCCTTCAGCGTCTGTAAAATATCTGGTGTTTCCGGTCCCCTCAACGTAGGCACTGGTGTAATTTTTTCCATCCAGCCCGATGAGCTGTGCGCTGGCAACCATCAGGCTGTAATCTGGCTTTGCCGCGTACCAAACTGTGCCAAAGTTATCCCCGCCTTTCTGGCCTGGCGGCTCAATGACACCATCGTTGTTTGGCGCGTAGTAGTAGAGAGGTCTTCCTTTGTATGTCCGTTGCTTCGAAGCTCCATCACCAATGGTTCCAAAGTCCCCAGCTGCGATGAGATCCACGCCTGTCTCCAGGACCAAATTATCGACATAAAATATTGGCCACCTGCTAGCACAGCCTCCGGTACACGCGCTTGTTCCTTTTGTATCGCGGGCAAAGAAATATAACGTACGTCCCTCGCCATCCGTTAAGATATTCCCCAAGGTTTCATCCTCCCGGATCAAAATGGTTGGCTCGTCCGGCGCAGCTGTTGTTTGTGGTCCGGCAACCGGCCATATTCCCGGGGCCGGAAAGCTCACTCCTTTATTGTCGCCGCGCTTTGCATCCTGACCAAAATAATATAGCGGATTTCCTTTATAGGTAAGCTGGGAGTTGCCGTAAACGTCTATTACGCCGAAGTCAGCGGAATTCAGGTTGCTGGGAAGCGCGTCCATGGCAACGTGAAAGATTGGCCAGATACTGTTGTTGCTTAAATCCGGCGACGTGAAATTGTTTGTATTTTTAAAGTCGTTTATAAAAGTATATAAGGTGCGGCCGTTGGCGTCAACAAAGTATTGTGTTTCGCCTGTGCCTTCCTGGTACGTGTTGGTGTAGTTCTTACCATCGTGGCCGACTAACTGGGCATTTGCCAGCATGATCGAATAATTCGGTTTTGCTGCAAACCATACATTTCCAACAGCCTCACCGTTAGCATCGCCCGGCGCATCTGGTGCGTAGTAGTAAAGCGGCCATCCGTTATAGGCAATTTGCAATGATCCATCGCCCCGGGTGATGGTAGTAAAATCGCTGACGTCGATCCCCGGCCCGGGGTTCAGGTCTGAAGAATAATAAATAGGCCAATCGTTCAGGCAGTTTCCGTTGCATGAACTTTGGCCGCTCACGTCTTTCGTGAAAAAGTACAGGGTTCGACCATTGCCGTCAACAAGGATATCGCCCAGTGTACTATTGGGTTGCAACGACACCATGCCAATGTTATCCGAATCGTCATCCGAACAACTCAGGAATGCGAAACCTATCAGCAAGCCGGCGAATGACGAAAATATCCTCTTATAAATGGAGTGCATAAAAACGTGTAAGGTTAAATTTGAAGGTTTTTCTACTGAGACTGCGCCGTCGTATTAGTCAGTACAAGCGAATAATAAAAACGGTTGCCTCAAGGGTGGAAAAATGGCTCGAATCATTTTCAGCTAGCGGGTTTTTATGGGCAAATCAATTAAAAACCTCTTGTGTACATTCCGTTTCACAGGAACCTTTTATATATGGATCTATGACAGAACGGATTTATATTGTAGATAAAACAACCCAGCTATGAAATCCAGGACTATTCTTTTCGTATTAACCTTTATCCTATTTTCAATGAACAGTTTTTCACAAACAAAGCTCAACATCGGTGACAAGGCTCCTGACTTTACTGGTAAAGATCAAGACGGCAAACAAATTTCACTGAGTGCATACAAAGGCAAGAAAGTTATCCTATACTTTTACCCCAAGGACATGACACCAGGGTGTACTGCAGAGGCTTGTAATCTTCGCGACAATATTGGCGCGTTGTCTGATGAGGGATATCAGGTCTTGGGGGTAAGCACCGATGACGTGGCATCGCACAAAGAATTTCAACAAAAATATAATTTGCCCTTCCCGCTTGTAGCGGATACAGATAAATCCATCAATCAGAAGTACGGTGTCTGGGTGGAGAAGGAGCGCGACGGACAGAAATATATGGGAACTGCACGTGTTACTTTTATCATTGACGAAAATGGAATGATCACAAACATCATCGACAAGGTCGATACGAAAGAGCATGCCGGCCAGATTTTGAAGTTGTGATCGTAAGCCTGAATCCCCTGTCGGTAGCCGTCCAGGCGATTCAATTTTCTAACCTGCCTATAAGAAATGAACTTGTATCGTCAGTGATCGTAACTGATTACGCGGCACATTTTCCACTTTCCGTTTACGTTCTTCCAAATGTGAACGAATTTGAATGTTCCATCCAACTGTTCTTGCTTGCCCTTTTCTGTGTAATAAAATCTATGACTTCCGATTTCAATTGCTCCAAAATCCTTGATGGGAAAAACCTGCAGGCTGCCTTCAACCAGCTCCCTTCTTACTTTTGTCTCACGACTGCACCTTTGCTCAATGGATCTTATATTCTGTAAATAATCTGTGAGCCCGCCTGCGTCGTGATAGAACTCAAGATCTTCCGTAAAAAATGATTTTGATGTCTCGACGTCACAATTGTTAAATGCATGAAAGAAAAGACTGTCCATGGAAGCAATGGTCGTGTGCAGCTCTTTCGGACTGGGTATCATTTGCGCGCTTAGTCCGTTTGAGCATAGGCAGGCGGTTATTGCCAGAAGTAGATTGGTTCGTCTCATCAGGATTCGATTTATGTTTTAGCCCCTTTAACAATTGGCATGCCCCAGACTTTTAGGCCCGACCATGGTTTTTTTAGTCGATTTGTCTTGAATACATGTTCTAACGTGAACAAGCATCTGTCCGCTTTGCTATAGGGAACTTTGCTGCCGTGTCCATTATCTATCCAATAGCTTGTCAGCGTGGCCATACTTTTAGGAGTGGAGGACTTTGCGATGAAAATTGGAAAAATGTAATGTTTAAATTACATTTAGTAATATAAACATTACATTATGAAGACCGATTCATTTCCGTATTCCTACTGGGCCAAGATTCTCGGCGTGCTTATTATACTGACTGGAATAGTGAGCTTCCTTGTTCAGCACAATAAAAGAGGTTTTTTTGATCTGAATGAATTGGCGGTGGGGTTTAGTTGGGGCCTGGTTTTTATCTTCTTTTCCAAAGAAAAAACTGACGATGAAATGATGCAGGGCTTAAAGTTTAAAGCGCTTGCCAGGGGAACGATCGTTGCATTTTTCACTACCCATCTTTTTAACTACTTATTTCTTAATTGGTACTACCAGCCTGATCATGACAGAATTTTATCCATTTCTGCCTATCAATTTCTTGCGCTTACATTGATTATGGCTACCGCTTTTTTTTATTTCTTTAAGCGACAAGTGTCGCATCACGAGGATTGATGAAAAATTTCATTAAAGTTGAGCGGGCGCGGCGCGATATGACACAAGCCGAGCTGGCAGAAAAAGTCAAGGTGGCGCGTCAGACGATCATTGCGATTGAGGCCGGGAAATTTGTTCCATCCACTGTTTTGGCCTTCAAGATCGCCAGCATTCTAGACTGCAAGGCAGATTTGTTATTCGAACTTGAAACCGACGATTGGTAAGCGGTAATTCGGGAATTTATTTTGACAGCTTCGTCACGCCTTAGAGTGAAACGAAAGCGAGGTGTTAAGGTGTCTGTTTATGGTGGCTTGGGTCCTGCCTGTACAATTCTCGCACTGTTGTTGGGCATTGCCCGACGAAGCCCGCTGCTGCGCATGATCGGTACTACGCTAATGGCTATGAGGGTGCGGTCCCCTTCGCTAAAGCTACGGCGAGCACTGCCCGCCTATGCATGAGACATGACTAATTTCTATGACGCGCGTCGCCCGCCTACGCATCAAACATGCTATGGCAGAACGGCCCTCTTCGCTGGACAATTTTCGAAGCGTTTCCGCTCGTGGATGTTGGTGCATGAGCCACCTAAACCAAACGGTTAGCCATCACTGCACGCCCTGATCCTGTCTTAAGATATTTTTCGAAATCATACGCTTTCTGTTTCTCGGAAAAGACAATATAGGTGATGAGAATAACCGGTAATCTATTTTTGGTTGACGGGACTTCACCAGCATGATGTCGCTTGATTCGGTCGTCCAAATGGGAAGTACAACCTGTATAGAATTTTCCGTCAGCGCATTTAAGAATATATACAATCCACATATCAGTTAACGGTTTGGATCACAACCAACACTAGTGAAGGGTCGGGCGGCGCCCGACGAAGCCCGCCGCTGCACGTGATCAGTACTACAGTAGTGCTATGAAAGGCGCAGCCCGCCTACGCATGAGACATGCTTCGGCGGGCGCAGTCGGGATGACTGGATTCGAACCAGCGACCCCTTCGTCCCGAACGAAGTACGCTACCGGACTGCGCTACATCCCGAAAAATCAAATTTAACAATCCTTTATTCTTTGAAAAATGCATTTTCAAAGAATCTCATTCTTCGAAGGAATGCCCTTTTCCCAGCAATCAAGATTGTAGCCGGTTGTTTCAGCAATATTGGTTATCGCTTCCTGTGTAAGAAAAGCCTGGTGACTGGTGATGATTACATTTTGAAAGGTCATTAACCTTGCAATCACATCATCCTGTAGAATATCCTCGGAGTGATCTTCGAAGAACAGCCCCCCTTCTTCCTCATAAACATCCATCCCAAAAGCCCCGATCGTTCCGTTTTTTAAGCCTTTGATTACCTCCTTCGTATCGACAAGTCCGCCCCGGCTTGTGTTTATCAGCATCACCCCTTTTTTCATGTTGCTGATACTTTCTTTGCTGACAATGTACCGCGATTCAGGCGTGAGCGGCGAGTGCAATGTGATAATATCAGATTGTCGAAACAGCGTGTTCAGATCAGTATACTGTACGTTGTATTTTGATGTTAAAGTTTCATCGGGAAACGGATCAAAGGCCAGGATATTGCAATTAAATCCGTGTAAGATCCGCACGACGACCGCTCCAATCTTACCCGTGCCTAAGATCCCCACCGTTTTTCCCGACATATCAAAACCGGTAAGTCCGTCCAATGAAAAATTTAAATCCCGGACACGACTGTGGGCTTTAATTAATTTACGGTTCAGCACCAGCATGAGCGCGACAGTATGTTCTGCGATGGCAGCAGGTGAATAGTCAGGGACACGGGCCACGCGAATTCCGAGTCGCTTGGCTTCCTTTAAATCCACGTGATTATAGCCCGCCGAGCGAAGCACTAAATATCTTACTCCGATTTCATTGAGCTTCTGAAGTACGCCCGCGGAGGCGTCGTCATTCACGAAGATTGAAACTGCCTCCGATCCTTGTGCAAGTCCAGCGGTTTCAGAATTCAGCCTCGTTTCCAACAGGTGTAGGGTATGGCTGCTGCAAAATTTTTCCAGGTAGTCTTTTTCGAACTTGTGAATACTGTAGACGGCGACTTGCATGGGACCAAGTTATAATAACAGAAATGAATCGCCAACATTATATTACCGCCAAGGCCGAAGCCTGGTGATGCTGTGCTGAATTGCCGGGGCCAAAGGCTCCGGCAATTCATTAACAAGGACAGCGAATTAGTTCTGCCAATTACTTGATTTCAAATTGGGCCGTGATCTGCGCCCTGAGCTTCAACTTCCTAAACGCAATTTGCTCTTCTACCGCCATGTCATCAGCTTCGGCCTTATACATCATATTTGAAACACGAGCCTGTGGCAAAGGCTGAACCGGATCCTGATCCCAATCTCTTACCATGATCGGTTTCCCGATTTCCGCTCCAATGGATTTCAACAATGTAGATGCTTTTGTCTGGGCCGCCTGAAGAGCCTTCACCTTCAGGTCGATTTTAAATTTTTCCATCTCTGAATGATGCAGCCGTGTAATGTCAAGCCTGTCGATTTTTACAGGTTCAATTTTTTCAAGAAATTTTTCCAGCTCTGCTGCACTCGTGAGCTTGATTTCATACGATTTTTCACGGAAGGCATCCTTATCTTTTCTGCGGATCTTGTCGAGTTTCGAGCCGGCATCCGCCAGCGTTAAATTTTTTCGGTCAATGTTCGCTGCTTTCACAGCTTGCAAAAATTCCTGATCGAGTTTTTCCAACGAGACTTTCGCCCGATTTTCCTCAAACTCACGGAGCCGTACAAAGAGAAAAATCTCATTGGGCTCAACCTCCATCTCAGCGGATCCCGTCACTTCAATAAAATGTTCGCCTTTAAAAGTTTCTTGTCCAAAAGATGCCAAGGTGGCAAGCAGGAAGACAAAGAGAATACTGTATCGCATATTTTTTCAGTTTTTTGTCTTTAGACACATAAGTCATGCCGAAAGTACGAACGAAATGGCGTTAACAGTCGCACAACTTCACACGAGGCCCATAATAGCCCAAAAACATCGCGAATTAAGCCTTTTTTAATTATTTAAAAATCTGTAAATCTTGTTGTAACCTTTGCATCGGCGGCCGGTAACTAACACGAAAATTGACAAAAAGCTTTGATCGGATGACAGACGAAATGATTATGGAAGCCGTCAAAAACGGTGATCTGCAGCAGGCTTCCTTGCTTTTTGAACGATATAACAAGCGTATTTATAATTTTCTCGCTCGCATGACCATGGATCGCGCATTGGCGGAGGACTTGACACAAAATGTCTTTCTGAGGATTATAAAATATCGAAACAGCTATCGCGATGGACTTCGATTTCAATCTTGGATATATCAGGTGGCACGGAATATTTTTTCGGATCACTATCAAATGCATAAAAACCGATTTTCAGATTTCGTAGACGTGGAAAAAATAAGTGATCATATAACTGAAAAGAACGAAAGCGAGACGCAGCAAGAGCAGGAGAGGTTACTGGAACGCTCGATGGCGATGCTAAACGAAGAACAGCGCGAATTGCTGATCCTGACGCGATTTCAACATATGAAGTACGACGAGGTCGCCGTGATTATGGATACGACCGTAGCAAATATCAAAGTCAAAGTGCACCGGGCGATTGCGAAATTAAGAGAGCACTACTTTGAACTGGAAAAAATTTAACATGAATCAACGTATGGATAGCGACAAACTGGAAATGCAACTGATCGACTACATCGATGGAAGATTGTCGGAAGCTGAACGGCATCAGGTTGAGCAGGAGTTGGTAAAAAATGAAAAAGCATTCAGGCTCTACGAGCAATTAAAGGAGGTTATCCATGCTATCGATAAAGCCAAAAAGCTGGAACCCACAGCCCAGCTAAAGCAGCAGTTTGACGAATTTCTCAAGGCAGAAATTAAAGCCACAAAAAAAGAAACCAAGAGTATTTTCTTTCAGCCTGCGTTTTACAGAGTTGCTGCAGCCGTGGCGTTGTTGATTGTGGGTGGCGGAATCGGATTTTGGATCAGTCAACAAAATAGTCAACGTCAGCAGATCGCCGAAATAGAAAAAGAGCTCCTGGAAACAAAGGCGATGATGATCGGACTTCTCGAAAACCAACAGTCTGCAAGCCAGCGGCTTCAGGGCGTGAATGTTGCTCTTACTATCAATAATGCTGATGATGAAGTGGTGAAAGCCCTTGCAAAGAGAATGAATGAAGATCCGAACACCAATGTGAGGCTCGCCGCCATGGAAGCACTCAGCAAATTTCATACGGAGCCATTGGTTAGAAAAGTTTTGCTGGATGCGCTTTCAAGTCAGAAAGATCCGGTGGTTCAGATTGCCTTGATTCAACTGATGGTCAAAATGAAAGAGAAGTCTGTGGTGGACGATTTGAAGAAAATCGTTGAAGACAATGAAACTATGAAAGCAGTAAAAGATGAAGCGTATTCAGGAATATTAGAACTCTCTTGAATCAAGAAATAAAAATGAAATAGGATTTAAAAAAAAATGAAAAACAAAGGTGTAACGGTACTTGCCATCATTATGATCATGGCAGGTGGTTTAAGGGCGCAGGAATTTAAGGTCGCAAAAAATAGCGGACGGCTCGAAATTACTATCGGCAGGGTGACGGTCGAGGGCTACAGTGGAAATGAAATCATCTTCACTTCCGGCGACAGGGATAGGGAACGAGATAAAAGGGCTGAGGGACTGCGATCAGTCAACAGCCTCGGATTGGAGGACAATACGGGTCTCGGTATAAATGTGACAGACAAGGGGGATGTTGTTACCGTGCGGCAGTTGAAGAAAACAGATGGTCCCGACATCAGGATCAAGGTTCCCAAAAATATGATCGTTTCGTTTGCCTATGAGTCTCAATACGGTGGGAAGGCCATATTCAAAAATATGAGCAACGAAATCGAAGTTGATGCACAGTATAATAGCATCGAGCTCGAAAATGTCACTGGCCCATTAACCGTAAAGACTATCTACGGCCACGTGGAGGCCATTATGGATCCTGCCATGAAGGGACCGATCTCAATCGTATCGATCTACGGTTACGTGGATGTAGCAATGCCGGCGACTACTAAAGCAAGCATCAAGATGAGTACGTCGTACGGAGAAATATTAGCTGATCCGGCATTTAAGATTGACATCGAACGGCAGGGCGAGAATGTCACCGACAGTGACAAGATCAATGGAAAAATCAATGGAGGAGGAATTCCGATCGATCTAGCCTGTAATTATGGAAAAGTATACCTCCGAAAAAAATGAAGGCAACAATAAGTCAACTAACAGAATTTGTAAAATCGATAAAAATGAAAAAACACATTATAGCAATAGCGTTCGGACTGCTAACGGGTGTCGTAAGCGCGCAAGAGTATAAACTGAATAAAAGCTCCGGAACACTGGAAATCCGTGAGGTGAATCATGTAACAATCGAAGGACATGCCGGGAATGAGATAATTTTTACCTCCCGTGACGAAGACCATGATGATGACGACCGCGCAAAAGGATTGCGGGCTATCAGCAGTATAGGATTAGAAGATAATACAGGCATCGGCCTCTCTGTGATAGAAAAGGGAAATGTTATCGAGGTCCGTCAGCTGAAGAAAATGGATGGCCCGGACATCCGAATCCTGGTCCCTAAAAACGTAACGGTGTCTTACCACCACACCTCGCCGCATGGCCACGAGGTTGAGATCAAAAATTTCGACGGACAGGTGGATGTATCAACGGTTCACAGCGGTGTCGTTCTTTCCAACACAACAGGACCAATTCATATCAAAACAGTGCACGGAGATATCGACGCTTCCCTGGCTACCGCTTTAAAAAGTCCGCTCAGCATCCAATCCGTACATGGACATGTGGATGTTGCCATACCGGTAGCGACAAAGGCAAGTCTCAAGCTGAGCACCAACTTTGGCGAAATCCTGGTAGACCCGGACTTCAAAATTGAAATTGAGCGCACCGGCGACATGGTGAAGTATAGCGATAAGGTAAGTGGAAAGATCAACGGCGGTGGGATTGAAGTAGATCTGTCCGCAACGCACAATAACGTCTATCTCAGAAAAAAATAATCACTTATCCTTCCTGATCAAAAGTTCGGAAGGACAAAAGCCCTGGCTATGAAAGCAATATTTATACTCGCGATGGCAATCATCACACCATTCAAGAACTACGGTCAAACTTCAATCAATAAGGTAATACCTGTAAAGTCTGGACAAAAAATTGAAATGCATTTTGATTATCCTGAGCTGATAAAAGTAAGCACCTGGGATAAAAATGAAATATCAGTTCAAGGGACGGTAAGCATCAACGGGGGCGAAAACGACGACGCTTTTGAATTGTTGACGACTGACAATGGAAGCTTCGTGTCAATTAGAAATGAAATAAAAAACATGAAGAGTCTTCCGCATCGCATCACCATTGTTGACGGCGCCCAAAAAATTGTGTTCCGAAATAAGGAAGAGTTAAAAAAATACCAGGCTGAGCACGGAAAGACTTATAGTCACATGTCCTATGGCCTGGAGATGGATATCGTCCTGGAAATAAAGGTGCCGAAGAATATGGCAACAAAGGTTGAATCAGTGTATGGAATGGTCGAGATCAAGGATTTTGCTGGGCCGCTTTCGGTGGATGCCACCTATGGGGGTGTAGATGCGGCCTTAACGGAAAGGTCTATCGGCGAAATCACGGCCGAAACTAATCACGGCGAAATCTTTTCCAACCTGGATGCAAAGTTCAGCGGTGAAAGCTCTCGCCAGGATAATTTTCACACGTATGTGTCGGCAAAGCCTGGACAAGGGCCGACCTATAACTTCGATTCGAAGTTTGGCAACGTATACCTGCGAAAAGCTAATTGAAGGGAAGGGAATTAAATAGCAAAATCGGGGGCTCCAAAATGCGGAGCCCTTTTTATTTGCCCGAGTAAATTCAATTCGGGAAACAATAAATCTGGCCATCGGATGCACCCGCATGAGCAGTGGTATTGGTGGTATGGATGCAAACATCTGGATGCACTCCGTAGCCACCGATCTTGTTCACATCCTTTGCTCAAAGTCGGCGCCGCACAAGCTTTGGAGGGCGAGCGCAGGAGTAAATCATGATTTTTTAAACAAGTGATTCAGACTGCTGTTACAAATGATAACGAAGGGGCCGACGGCGCGATACTTTTGTCGCTTTATAAATTATTTTATCTTGCGCCCCGTTTTGATCATGATGATGATCGCCAATAGGGGTATCGTAAACTTAAGAATGGAATGGCAGTACCGATAAAGCAACTTTATATCAAGAAATCACAAATACCGAATGCAGGGAAAGGGTTGTTCACCAAAAAACCAATAGCAAAGGGCACCCGTATCATCGAGTACAAAGGAAAGCGAACGACCTGGAAGGATGTGAAAGATGAGGACGGAAAGAACGGATATATTTTTTACATCAACAGGAATCATGTAATCGATGCTCTGCCAACTACAAAAGCCTACGCCCGTTACGCCAATGATGCCCGGGGTTTGGTTCGTATCAAGGGACTGTTAAATAACTCCGACTATATCGTCGATGGACTGAAGGCGTACATAGAATCGAAGAAAGATATTCCAGCAGGTGGTGAAATTCTTGTGGATTATGGAAAGGATTATTGGAAAGTAATTCGCGAAAACATAAAACTGCGAAAGGAGGAAGAGCGGCAGGCAAAGCAAAAGCGAAACGGGTCGGCAACAAAAAAGAATGGTGTTAAGCATAATGCTCATACCACTGCCAAGCGAATGCAACACGCCTAGCGGGCATTTTTCTCCAGCGCGGAAAGACGTTGGGCGGCGCTGCGCGCGTATTCATCAAATCCCAGTCGCGTTGCTTCAGCCACATAAGCTTTCAGCAGCCGCATTGAGTTATTATTTACCTGAATAGCTTCTGCAAGAATTGTATAAGGCTTCAGCCGATCTCCGTCTTGTTGGCGATAAAAATTTGCTGCCGCGATTACGCCTTCCTCAAAATAGGGATTATAAATTCCCAATATTCTAAAATTCTTTGCTGCGAGGGTAGAATCGCCGTTGGACTCAGCCATAAGAGCGGTGTATAGAATTTTTTCCAGCGAACGGGAATCGTCAAAATTAATGTCGTTGTTAATTTGGTTAGCCAACAAGGGAAGTTCGCGGCGATAGGCCAGCATCAGAAGCTCAGCATGTCTTACGTCCTCATAAAGTTTCTTGTTTGACAATTCCAATCCTGCCAGGCGATTGTAATACCGGATTGCCGGTCCCAGGCGGTCAGCTTCATAATTTTTCCTGCTGAAGTCTAAAATGGCCTGTGCTTTATAATCAGCGCTTTCAAACGTGTTTAGTATCCGATCGAGCAGGAGGGAGTCGCTCAGTCCAATGTTGTACCGGCAAAATTGATACTTCTCGGCATCATTCAAGGACGGAATTTCCGTGGCCTTTAAATTCAGTATACGTTTCATCCGGAGGGCAATTTCCCTTTGTGCCTCATCCCGGCCGTTGGCTACGGTGTCCCACATTACCAGTGCTTCAGTTCGCCGGCCTGCCTCTGAAAGAGCGATGGCGTTATAAAACTTGGCGTCTTTGTAGACAAATGTGTCCGAATAAGTAAAATAAGCGGACGCCATTTCCGGATTGCCTTGCTCCAGAGCCCAAAGACCCATAATATAATTGAACTTGCCCTGGTAACTTTGGCTGATATACGCCAGCTCCCCTAAAATTTCGAGCGCCTTGGTCACATTGCCGCGGTGATAGAAGGCAAACGCCAATGATGACTTCAATGCCTCACTATAATCTTCGTTGAGGGAGTCTGAAGCAATCCGGTAGGCATCGTTGATGAACGTAGTATCGAGCGTTGTGGCATATTTGATGATATAGTTGTTTAACAACGTCGATGTGTAGAGGTTAAGCCGTTTAGGTTCCAACGGTCTGACTGGTGTTACGAATTTTTGGTTTTGCAGCGTCGAAAGGGCCAGGGCATTACTGATAACGCCAGGATCAGGTTCAAATAACGCGAGAACGGAATCTACCTTAATTGGCACAAATTCCATGGTTGCGAGTGCAAAGAAATTTGTTTCTGCCGACGTTTTTGATATGGGATGACTGCGGGCTGCATTTAAGTATAGCAATGCGGAATCGACATTATGCGTTTTTGCGTAGGCAAACCCTAAGTTATTTTGAATTGGACCTGCATCCGGCAATTGTTCCAATGCATAGCGATACCGCGATATAGCCTGATCGTTTTTATTTTCCCACAGATAAAGGTTACCGGCATTGGTGAGTGAATAAGGCGTGGGTCGTTTGCCATTGGCAAGCTCGTAGTTATAATGCGCATCGTCAAAATTGTATCGCGAAGCCTTCAACGTTGCCAAAGCGTAGTTGGAGCGATGGTTTTGAAATCCCTGGGCATGACCTTGATCGTAAAACGACTCTGCGTAGGCACGATTGTCCAGCAAGGTGTGCAAGTCTCCTGCGAAATTATAAAAACCTGCGAGGCTGTGATAGACGTATTCCCGCCAGTTGGCGTAAAAAATAAATCCAAGCATTGCGATGAGACCGGCGAACCTATAGGTAAAGTAAGGCATGCGGGTCGGATTGTATAGTACTTTATACACCGGCAGATTCCGGGCAAGCATCAAAATGAAATTTGAGAAAAGGTAAGTGAGAAAGATGACACCAAAACCCGTATGACTGAAAATGATGCAGTCCCGTATTACTTTAACTGCCGGATCGTTGGCGTTAGCCAATAGGTTGCCCGTGGTAGCGAAACATATGGCACCGAGGCTAAGAAAAAAATAAGCTCCGTAGGGGGCAAAGGGCAAAATGTTCTGATACATCGACTCCCGCTGGCTGAATCCCCATAAACCCAGCAATCCGGAAATCGTCAATAGCAGGTATAAATTAATATAGATAAAATCCCATTCGATAACACCGATCTCGTGAAAACAGGTAATGATCACGTTAGCCATGTAAATAGCGCTGATGATGGAAAAGTGTCGGAGGCTTTTCGTTGAGCCCTGTCCCACGACAAATACAAATGACGCAAGGATCTCGTGGGCCACCATGATAATAAACAGGATAGCGAGGATCAAAGCCGGCGTATACGCAGTCAGGGTAAGGTGATAGAAGGGATAGTGGACCCCGGAAAAAAAATAGATGATAAAACCAAGCAACACCGTTATCACAGCGAATGTGACCAGCCTTTTAACAAAAGAAATGCTGGTTCTGATCTGACTAAAATAGAACGCTGGCAGCAGGTATAACAGCAGCACGACCATGATTGGGACCCGATTGGTAAATCCAAAGAGTGCGATCACCTCTACCCGGAGACTTACTATAAACGCGATAAATAAGGCCATCCCCCCAAAATACCAGAAGCGTGGGAAGGTTGTTATTATCGTCAACAAAACGACGGCCGACAACGCGATCACCAGGAGAAAAATGTATGCTGCGTTTTGATTTGGAACAATATGACTTCCGTTGAAATATTCCAGAATGGCATAACTATCCCCTGGAACATTTAAGATAAACGGTCCCAGGCGGAATTCGTGAACGATGGTCTCCACAATTTTCTGCTCCTGTAATTTCTCCCAACGTATAATGCCCTCGGCACCTTGAAAGTAGGCAAACCATAAGAACATAATAGAAAAAAAGAAAACCCCCGCTACCCACCACAGCACTGAGCGATAACTTGATATCCATGACTTCCAGAAAAGAACTGAATGCATAACCTCTGAAAATAACTGCAAGCTAATGGAATGGCGCGATTATTCTAATAACTTTAGCCAAGCGATCGATAACATAGTATTGATCGTAATTTCATCGTCTGACGTATGCCAACGGAAAGAATAGATAAAATTTTAAAGCCGGTCGAACGCTACATGCATAAAGAGAGCACGGCCGGGGTCCTGCTTCTAATAATGGCACTAACGGCGATGGTTTGGGCAAACACGGGGTGGAATGACTCGTACCATCATTTGTGGGAGAATAAAATCTCACTCTATGCTGGTGACTATGGGATCGAGAAAACTTTACACCAATGGATCAATGACGGGTTAATGGCAATGTTCTTTTTTGTTGTCGGCCTTGAGCTGAAGCGGGAAATCATGGCTGGTGAGCTTTCTAATTTTGGCAAGGCAATGCTGCCGCTAATGGCTGGCCTGGGCGGAATGCTCGTTCCGGCGTTGATCTATCTTTTTTTCAATAGAAGTGGGATACAAAGCAACGGGTGGGGGATTCCAATGGCGACCGATATCGCTTTCGCGCTCGGTATCATGTCACTGCTCGGCAAACGTGTGCCCCTTTCGTTAAAAATCTTCCTCACCGCCCTGGCCATTGCCGACGATATTGGTGCAGTTCTGGTGATCGCTTTTTTTTACACTTCTAGTATTTCAATGGTCAGTCTTGCCGTTGGAGCAATTTTTCTTCTAGCCCTGTGGGCCGCAAATTATCTCGGGGTAAGAAATACGCTTTTCTACGGGTTGGTCGGTATTGCCGGACTCTGGCTCGCCTTCCTCGTGTCCGGTGTACATGCCACGATTGCAGGCGTGCTTGCGGCCTTTGCAATTCCAGCCCGTACAAAAGTTGATGAGGAAAAATTCATTCAGATCCTTGAGGACCAGCTTCGGGAATTTCACGCCATACCTCCTAACGACGCGACTTTGTTAGAACCTGCGCAATACAAAGTGATTGAAAAGATCAATAGACTCACGTATGCCGCAGGAACCCCGTTGCAGAAACTCGAATATCAACTACATCCCTGGGTGTCGTACCTTATCATGCCCATTTTTGCACTGTCAAATTCGGGTATAACGTTGCAAGCCGGATTTTTGAATGGTATCCTCTCCAGCAGTATTACAGTCGGGACATTCCTGGGATTGTTCGTGGGAAAATTTTTCGGGGTGCTGGCATTTTGTTGGATCGCTGTGAAATTGAAAATTGCCGCCCTGCCAGAGGGAGTTACCTGGCGACACCTCAGTGGCGTTGCCTTTTTGGCCGGGATAGGTTTCACGATGTCGCTCTTTGTCACAACGCTTGCCTTTAAAGACGCACAACATGTTACTGATGCGAAGCTGGGAATTTTTATTGCATCAATTGTGGCGGGGCTTGTGGGCTATTTCGTCTTAAGGGGTGCCAATTATTCTAAGACCTTGGGTACCCTGAAATAGTCGGAGTCTTTCTTTGGCGCATTTTTTAGCGCCCGGTCATGGCTGAGATGTTCCTTAACTTCGTCTTCGCGCAATACGTTCACCTCATGGCTCATGGTCGTCAGCGGTTCAATGTTTTCCGTATCGACTTCCTTGAGCTTCTCCACCCAGTCAACAATAGCAGTCATGTCTTTCATCATCTTGTCTGCATCTTTTTCGTCAAACTCCAATCTGGACAGGTGGGCGATTTTATCCAGCAAGGCACGATCAATTTTCATCAGTCGGAAATTTTTAATTCTGTTGCAAACGATTCAGTCTATGAATACGTGATATAAGTATTCAGGATCTCAGTCTTTATATTTTTTTTCAGTTCGCCATCGATAACACGGTAAACCTTTTCTTTTAAGGCATCCAGGTCTTTTATCGTGAGCGCCGAAGTTTCAATCGGCTCATGAAAAATTACCTTTAGCGGATGCCAGCGTAAAAGAAACTCATCCGGGGGCAAAATTATCCAATTAAAGGGAATGGTGACAGGCACGATGGGAATTTGTTTCTCTATCGCTACACGAAAGGGCCCGTCCTTAAATTTGGAGAGAACAGGTTCCTTTTCCGTAATAATTCCACCTTCGGGATAGATCACCAGGCTTTTACCTTCATCGATTGCCTGCAGGGATTTTTCCAGGGAGGCGTAGCGGCTTTTCAATTTTGTCCGGTCGACCGTAATGTGAAGCTTCCGATACATAAAGCCAAACAGGGGTACCTTCGACATTTCGCTTTTCCCCACAAAAATGGTGTTGTGCGAACATAATCCTAAGGCGGGGATGTCGAGGTAGGAAAAATGATTTGGACAGAAGATATACTGTTTTTTGGGATCAAGTTTTGCGCGGTTTTCGGTGTGAAAAGGAATGAATATAAAGGTGAACATTAATTTTGCCCACCATCGATTGATGATGCCAACCAGGCGAAATTGTTTTGGAAATAAAATGGGAATAAAAAGAAATGGCAGCAAGAGCAGGAACAATGTTGTAAACACGATAACTCCATAACTGGTATGAATGACGCGCAGTGCCTTCATCCTGTAAAAGTAAGCTAAATTGAGTACGGAATATTGTTTATTGAATGTTTCAGAAAATTCAAATATTCATTAGTAAATACTCAATATTCAGTTTTTTTCCCACCAAGCGCCTTTCGGTAGCTCTTCGTTCAGAACAAAAGGCTGGCCGATCAACGGCGTGGTGATGCTTACATTCATGGCATGTGCATGCCTGACAGCGCGTTCTATCGGCTCTTTCCAGGGATGAAGCGCCAGCGTAAATTTTGCCCAGTGCACAGGCAGGAACGACTTTGCCCCCAGGTCGAGGCTAGCCTGCACCGTTTCCTCGGGCAGCATGTGGATGTTCGGCCATTGCAAATCATATTGACCGCATTCCAGCATTGCCAGGTCGAAGGGCCCGAATTTTTCTCCGATAAGCTTAAAGGAACCATCATAACCAGAATCGCCGCCAATAAAAATGCTGTAGCCGTGGAGTTTTAAAACGAAAGAGGCCCAAAGGGTTTTGTTCCGGCTAAATCCCCGGCCGGAAAAATGGCGCGCCGGAGTTGCCGTCAACTGGATGTCAGGCAGCACGTCATCCCCCTGCCACCAATCAAACTCCCGGATATTTTTGGCATCGACATCCCAACGTGCAAGATGCTCGCCGATGCCCAGCGGAACACAAAACAATTTTGTTTTTTCTTTTAATTTCAGGATGGTGTTGTAGTCAAGATGATCATAATGGTCGTGAGAGATGATCACTAGATCCAACGGTGGAAAATCTTCCGGTGTATAGATCATGGTGCCCGGATAACTTTTTGAACCGGCGTATTGTACGGGCGAAGCGCGTTGACTGAAAACAGGATCGACGAGAATTTTTTTCCCGCCGATGGAAATGAAATAAGTTGAATGCCCGAACCAGATCAACGTAGGCTTTTCACCGTCGATGGTGTTCAAATCTGTTTTTATTGCCGGCAAGGGGGTAACAGGCTCGCGTATGGTATCTGTGCTGAAGAATTTGGTTACCATCGTTAAATAGGAAGCATTGTCGGCGAGCAATTTTGTTTCTTCTATGTTTTGAAAAGTTCCATTCTTAAAATTAGGAGAATTTTCTATCCGCTTTTGACGGTCGCCGGAAGGCAACTTTCCGAAAGATGGCTGAAGCATAAATAAGTAAATGATGACCGCCAATGCGGCGATCGTGATGAACAAGAAGAGGAAAAGCCTCCGAAAAACCTTCATATTTTCCTTTATGGTCGCAAAGAATGAATATTTATTGCATAACAGAAATAGAGTTCAAAGTTATTTGTGCCCATGTGCGACGGTAAACGATGCTTATTCGTGTAAAAATTCTTTTGCCTGTCCTTCTTTTCTCTAGTTTGCCGATTAATCAAACAGCTGGGACTTATGCGCATTGCCACTATTTTTTCACTTCTTGCCTTATGGGTTTTATGTTCGTGCAAAAGCCATGATACCCAATTCGGCGAAACGGAAATTGTAAAATGGAAGGGGAATAAAACGGCCGCGATTTCAATAACTTACGATGACGCGACAATCAATCAATTCCGGCAGGCATTGCCGATCATGGATACGCTGGGATTTAAAGGAACGTTTTTTATTAACACAGCAGACATTCCCGGATCTATGCATCCGCCAAAATTTATTGGGCGGCCACTTGGAGACATAATCCACGAGACTGCAAACACTCCAACAAACGCAAACAATCTTTTTGAGCGCGCATCGGCATTGCGCTTTCTTGATATTGACAAGGCAATCGAACTGCACAACCAGGCGGGCTCCCTCTTCGAACAAAATAAAACCGAAGATGCTTTTAAGGTTGTCGATGAAGCTTACCAGACAGTCAGAAAGAAAAAATCAACCAGAGAGATCCGACCTGTGCTCTTAGAACCTCCCTTTATAACCTGGCCCGAAATAAATGAATTTGCTGACAGAGGTCATGAATTCGGAAGTCATACAATATCTCATCCCCGGCTGGCAGTGCTGGATGAACAAAACTTATTGTATGAAATGGAAAAATGTAAAGAAGAAATTCTGGCTCAGTTAGGCCCTGCCCATACCTTTTCCGCGGAATGCCCCTTCGGAACAGAAAACGAACGCGTGATGGAATATGCTTACAAAATTCACCCGGCCTTACGAAACCGGATGCCGGAAACGTTTCTTGAAGAACTTAACAGGGGGAACTCGCATACACCTGGCGAATACGACAAGGAATACATTCAATGGCAGCGCGGACCCTTGAAAAAGACGACCATGGACCTGATGAAGTCCTGGGTAGACACTTTGCTCATACATGACAACGTGTGGCTTGTGCTCACTTTTCACGGAATCGACGGCATCGGCTGGGAAGCAAAGCCGCACGAAGAATTGAAGGAATTTTTTACCTACATGAAAAAGCATGAAGAGAAACTTTGGATTGCAACTTTCGGCGAAGCCACAAAATATATACGGGAACGCATGGCAGCTTCGGCAAAAGTGGAAAACCACGGAGATAAAATAGTGATCAAACTCAGTCACACGCTTGATCGGGAGTTGTACGATGTACCCCTTACGTTAAAAACCTATGTAAACGAAGACTGGGACAAAGTTTTGGTCAAACAGGGAACCAGTTCAGACCACCTGTCGACCTCATCGGATGACCTTGGTTCCTATGTTCTCTATGATGCGATACCAAATGAAGCACCGATCGAATTGTCGTCAGAGAGTCAGTAGTACGCCATTGCAAAAATAACTGTACAGTGGGTTGTTTGTAAATGGCCAAAAGGGCTATCGGCAGGCAGAATTTAGTATAAAAGGAATGATGGTTATTTTTGCTACGACGTACTAGCCTGGCAGGTAATAGCACCGTTGCTGCAGGGGTTTGTAATTCGTTACTGTCTAAACCTGATCACGCATCGCTCGCCCTTCAAGATCTCGACGGCTTGGTCCACATGGATATTTGATTTTGCATCGTCCATTTGGTCTTTCACTTTATGTTTGATTTCTTTCATGCGCATCGCTTCAATGCAGCGTTTCACGTCTTCATTCGTTTCAAGAACTAATTCGGGCACCATGGTGGGTCTGTCATCGTCACCTTTGGCTACCATGGTAAAGTAGGAAGAGTTCGTATGCTTGATGGTGCCGAGCTTGACGTTTTGGGCTTCCACCCGTATCCCGATAATCAACGAAGTGCGACCGACGTAATTTACCGATGCATGAAGCGACACAAGTTCACCGACTTCCACCGGTTGCAGAAATTCAACATTGTCTACCGAGACAGTCACGCAATAGGTGGATGCATGCTTGCTTGCACAGGCATAGGCCACTTTATCCATCAACGACAGTAAAATTCCGCCGTGGATTTTTCCTCCAAAGTTCGCATACGACGGGATCATTAATTCGGTGATCGTGGTTTGGGAGTTGGCGACGGGTCGTGGGGTCATGGGGGTTGGTTGGGGGTAGGGTAATCGGTAATCAGTAATCAGTAATCAAGTAATCAAGTAATCGGTAATCAGGTATCGGTGATCGGTGGAGTGCGTCACAGTCCGCGCAACCGCGCCAGCATCAGCAATCCGATCATGCTCATGGAGTCGCGGATATGACCGCGCATCACCATATCAATGGCTTCAGTCAGCGGAACTTTTTTTACTTTCAGGTCTGCTTCAGTTTCTTCTAAGAGACTTTCTCCGTATTCCAGATCTTCAGCCAGGTAGATAACGCACTCTTCATCTGAAACTGAGTTTGAAGGATTCACGCGCAAAAGGGCCGTCCATTTTTTTGCAGAAATTCCAGTCTCTTCCTTGAGCTCGCGTTGTGCCGCCAGCAGCGGAAATTCATCCAAAGGTCCACCGCCTTCGGGGATCTCCCAATGAAACTCATTCAATGTATATCGATATTGTCCTACAAGCCATGTGTTTCCGTCCTCGTCAACAGGAATAATTCCGATGCCTTTATTTTTAAAATGGATTTTTCCATAAATGCCTTTTCCACCTGCAGGATTGATCACCTGATATTCAGTAACATTGATCCACTGGTTGTCATATTTTACTTCTCCCGAAAGGGTCGTCCAGGGATTTTTAATTTCTTCTGACATATACTAATTTCTAGTTTCGCGTTTGGTTTCTACTTTTTCTTCAGTTATGAGACCGGTTAAAAAAAGTGGACGTTAACCTAAAACTAAATCTAGAAACTAAAAACAAGAAACAGGAAACTTAAAACCAGAAACTTATTAAGTTTGCGTATGCTGCTCTCTTGTTTTTCGAGAAAATTTGTCGAGGCCGGTTGTGATGAAGCGGGCAGAGGCTGCCTTGCGGGCCCTGTGGTTGCAGCGGCCGTAATTTTACCAAAACGATACCGGCATGAGATACTCAATGATTCCAAACAACTGACCAAGGCGGAACGGGACGCGTTGCGTGTTGACATTGAACGCGATGCTATCGCCTGGGCAGTTGCAGAAGTGGATCACGAAGAGATCGATCGAATCAACATTCTGAATGCGTCGTTCAAAGCGATGCATCTTGCCGTGGACAAATTGCAAATTCGCCCTGAACTTTTGTTAATTGATGGCAACCGGTTCAAGCCTTATTGCGATATAAAACACGAATGTATAGTAAAAGGTGATGAAAAATATTTGTCCATTGCAGCTGCTTCCGTGCTTGCAAAGACATACCGCGACGAACTAATGATAAAACACGCCAGCGAGTTTCCAGGCTATTGCTGGGAGACCAACGTAGGGTATGCCACTGAAGCCCATCGTGAAGCGATCAAACAACTTGGCATTACCAGGCTTCATCGAAAATCTTTTACTTTACTACCAGAGCAACTTGAGATCGACTTTGGATAGTTCGTTATGCGCACGGTATGGCTATCGTTAATTCGTGGGACCGGGTGAAACTTTTTTGCGCCATTCCGGCTTTATATGCACGTCCCTTTTCTAATCAAATGCAGCATGTGCCTCATTTTTTTATCCATCAATAATCATCCGACCTATAAACTCATAATCGCCGGCAATCGTGACGAGTTTTACAATAGAAGAACGGCAGTGGCAAATTATTGGCCGGACTATCAAGACGTG
This sequence comes from Chryseolinea sp., assembly GCA_036374515.1. GTDB lineage: Bacteria > Bacteroidota > Bacteroidia > Cytophagales > Cyclobacteriaceae > Chryseolinea. The sequence continues at coordinate 28,200 of DASUTP010000163.1, forward strand.
GTTGGAGGCCGCGATCTGGAAGCCGGAGGCACTTGGCTTGGAATGACGAGAAGCGGCAAGATAGGCATGGTAACCAATTACAGAGACCCCCAAAACATCAACTCAAACGCTCCTTCGCGTGGACACCTTGTATCCGATTTTTTAATCCACCATGACGATGCGGAAGAATACCTCAAAAATATTTCGGTTAATGGTAAAAAATATAACGGCTTTAATTTAATCCTGGGCAATGTGAATGAGCTATGGTATTGCTCGAATTATAAAACGGGTATTGAAAAACTTTCGGCGGGATTTTATGGAATCAGTAATCACTTGCTGGAAACACCGTGGCCAAAAGTGGTCAGGGGAAAAGAAAGAATAAAGCCCTTGTTGTCAAATGCGATCGTTGACCCTGAGGCTCTTTTTGAAATTCTGTACGATGTGCAGGTGGCCGCTGACAGCATGTTACCCAACACCGGGCTGGCATTGGAGCGTGAGCGTGCATTATCTTCAATGTTCATCAAAACGGACGGCTATGGGTCCCGTTGCTCGACGGTAATCCTGGTTGATCAAAACGATCAAGTATCGTTTGCCGAGCGCGTTTACGACTTCACTACCTTTAAGTATAGCACTCAAAATTTCAAATTCAGGGCCGGGAAGTCACAATGATGCAGGCGCGCCACGAAGCCACGCATACCCCGATGCCGGAGAGGGCCCCATCTCAGGAAACAAATGCCGCCCTGATCCGAATTTTGCCTGAAAACTTACCGCGACATCCAAAAATTTCCACAAATCAATCAACTATATGACAATTTTGTAACATGCAGGCCCGGAAACCGTCTGACGATTAATAAATTGGCAATCGCGGAGATTTGATCGACCTTGCCAATGCAACCAACCATTTGAAAGGCGAGTTAAAGTATGAGAACAATTTTCTTCATTTGCTGTAATTTCCCAGGCCTGTTGTAAACTAATTAGGAATGAAAATCATTGAAACACACCACATTGCAAAAATTTACAAGATGGGCAACAACATTGTCAATGCCCTTCAGGATGTTTCCATTACCATTGACAAAGGAGAGTATGTCGCGTTTATGGGCCCGTCAGGATCGGGCAAATCGACCCTGATGAATATTGTTGGATGTTTGGATTCACCCACATCGGGAACGTATAGCCTTAATAATCACCTTGTAAGCGAGATGACGGAAAACGAGCTTGCCGAAATCCGAAATAAGGAAATCGGTTTTGTGTTTCAAACCTTTAACCTGCTTCCCCGCGCTTCAGCGCTTGAAAATGTGGCGCTGCCATTGATCTATGCAGGCTACAGCAAATATGAGCGTCACGAAATGGCCATGGCCGCGCTGGAAAGCGTAAGCCTTGCCGACCGGCATCACCACAAGCCCAATGAACTTTCCGGTGGGCAGCGGCAACGGGTCGCTATTGCCAGAGCGTTGGTCAATAATCCATCTATAATTTTGGCAGACGAGCCCACCGGTAACCTTGATACAAAAACTTCATACGGCATAATGAACCTGTTCCAGGAACTGCATGATAAAGGAAACACTATCATTATGGTAACGCACGAAGACGACATCGCGCACTATGCTCATCGCATCATACGGCTTCGCGATGGTTTGATCGAGTGGGATCGTAAGAACGAAAATGTCAACCGCGGGGTGGTGGCATAGTTCCTGGAATTGCCTCCAAGTTATTGGTCCCACGAAGCTTGAAAAGCGGAGCGCTGCGCTTAACTTCGACCCTTTCAAACTTCGAACGAAATGAAAATCTACACCAAGACCGGCGACCAGGGTACTACCGCCCTTTTCGGGGGCAAAAGAGTTTCAAAATCGGATTTGCGCATTGACGCGTATGGCACGGTCGATGAATTGAATTCATTCATTGGTTTAGTTCGCGATCAGGAAGTAAATCAGAAGCGCAAGGATGAACTCATTCAAATTCAAAACACGCTTTTCATCATTGGAGCTGTGCTGGCAACCGAGCCGGGGAATGTTAAAGTTAAGGTTCCAGCGTTGTCGGAAGGGCAGATTCACTTTCTGGAAAAAGAAATTGATGTTATGGAAGCTGAACTTCAACCGCTGCGTTCTTTTATTTTGCCGGGCGGACACACTTCAATTTCACTTTGTCATGTTGCACGTACGGTTTGCCGTCGTGCTGAGCGTATATCCACAGCGTTACACGAGCAGGAGCAGGTAGATAAATTGGTCTTAAAATATCTTAACAGGCTCTCCGACTATCTTTTCGTTTTAAGCCGTAAGATGAGTCACGAGTTAGGCGTTGATGAAATTCCCTGGAAACCTCAGGTTTAATGCCCCGTATATGAGGGGTTCCCTTGGGAAGAGGATAAGTTATTAAAAACTCCCCAGCTGTATAACGACCGGCAACTCCGATTTCGCAAGGTGAATAAAGGGGAAGTTCCGACTCTTCGCATTTTATGAAGCGGCAGCAGTGACATGGCGATAGCCATATCACAGTCAACAATCTTTCAGGTGTCCCAATCTGTCATATTCATGTTCGTTACTGAACGGCTCAGTTAAGATACAGTTCGAAATTTGAACCTGCTTTACAGGATAAGATTGGCATGATTGTTATCTTTCCGTCTTCCACTAACCCTGGTAGAAGATTTGCCCTCATCATATGCTTAAGAATTACCTGAAAACCTCTTTTCGTAATCTCCTTCGTCACAAGAGCTACACATGCATAAATATTTTTGGGCTCACCGTCGGACTGGTTACCAGTATTTTTATTCTGCTTTGGATACTCGATGAATTGTCGTACGACCGTTTTCATCCAAACGCTAACAGTATTTTTAATGTTTTGGTCAACAATTCGTATCCAGATGGAAAGATAGAAACGTATCCAGCCACCCCCGCCAGACTAAAAGATGAAATTGTCCAAGAAATTCCCGAGGTAGCGCTAGCAGCACAGTACAGCTTCGAAACGGAATTGCTGGTAAAGCACGAAACAAATAGTTACAATGAGGTCGGTATTTTTGCAGACCCTTCGTTGTTTGAGATACTGAGCTTTCCTATTGTTAAAGGCAATGAAGCACAGCCACTGATGGATATTAAGTCAATTGCTATTTCGCAAAAACTTGCCGAGAAACTATTCAGGGACGAAGACCCCATTGGAAAATCGCTGCGTTTGGGAGCATCTCACGATCTTATTGTTACCGTTGTTTTTAAAGATATTCCCCAACATTCAACGCTTAAGTTTGATTTTGTTGCTCCATTCGAAATTTTTGTCAACGAAAATCCGTGGACACAACACTGGCGAAGTGGTGGCACCAGGACAACGGTATTACTGAAACCAGGGGCCTCAGTTGAAATGGCAAATCTGAAGATTGCTGCTTTGATAAAGCGTAACTGCACCGATTGCACGACAGCACCATTTCTATTTCCGTACGCAAAGTCAAGACTGTATAATGAATTTGAGAACGGAAAGAATTCGGGCGGCAGGATACAACAGATTTATCTTTTTGGGGCGGTAGCTGCACTGATCCTCGTGATGGCGTGTATTAATTTTACAAATCTTTCGACAGCGAGAGCGGCAAGCCGAAGTCGCGAAGTAGGAATCAGAAAATCGATCGGCGCTCAAAAAAATAGTCTTATTGTCCAGTTTATTTCCGAGTCGATGCTTCTGTCCTTCTTGGGACTGGCATTCGCTATTGTTGTGGTCCAGCTTCTTCTCCCATTCTTTAATGAAATCACGACCAAATCAATCCGACTGGACTTCGGCAACCTAATGTTCCTTGGCGGGATTCTCGTTATAACGTTGACCTGCGGTTTGCTTGCAGGAAGTTATCCTGCTTTTATATTATCACGATTCAATCCTGTTAAAGTTCTCAAGGGGCAGGCTCAACTTGGAGTAACTGGAAATACTCTTCGAAAATCGCTGGTCGTGGTCCAGTTCACCACATCTATCATATTAATTGTTGGAAGCATTGCGGCGTACAGCCAAATAGTTTTTATCGGTGAAAAAAACCTAGGTTTCGATAAGGAAAATATTATCGTCGTCGACCAAAATGAAGGTATTGTCAAATCTTACCCGGCAATTAAAAATGATTTAGATCAGTTACCATCTGTTAAAAGCACTGCGTTTGGCGGCAACAATATATTTACAATTCCCATTACCACTACAGACCCCATTTGGAGTAACAAGCCGGATAGCTCTTCAATCCTCTTCAAGATTTATCGTTGTGATGCAGAATTTATTCCAACCATGAATATTAAAGTTCAAACCGGCAGAAATTTTATTCACGGTCAAGATGCTTCCAATTATATCATTAACAGGAAGGCAGCAGAAGTCATGGGGCTGTCACCTGAAACTGCCGTGGGAAATGATCTTGAAATGTGGAATGGAAAAGGGAAAATAATTGGTGTTACGGAAGACTTTCATAACAATAATTTAAAGTTTGGCATCGAGCCTCTGATATTTATGTATTCCGAAAATGTTGGCTCTCACTATTTCATTAAGTTAGGCGGAGAATCTCCCATAGAGGCAAGCATAGCACAAATTGCAACGGTATTTAAAAAGCACAATCCTGATTACCCGTTTGAATATGTTTTTCTTGACGAAATTTTCAGCAAGGAATATCAAGCAGAAGCAGTGATCGGAAAACTGTCCCTAAGTTTTACTGTCATTGCCGTTCTTATTTCATGCATGGGACTATTCGGATTAGCTTCCTTTACCGCTGAAAGGAGAACTAAAGAGTTAGGAATTCGAAAAGTGCTGGGCGCCTCCGTTGGAAATCTTGTCTTTATGCTTTGCAGCGATTTTGCCAATCTTGTTTTAATTAGTTTGTTTATTGGCTTTCCTCTCTCCTGGTACCTTATCCGTGAATACTTGTCATACTACGCCTTCCACACTGACGTCAATTTGGGCATTTACATTTTAGCGATCCTTATTCTGTTTCTTATAGTTCTGTTTTCAGTCGGTTACCAGTCTGCCAAGGCGGCTATGTCCAATCCTGTCGACTCGTTGCGTAATGAGTAATTTTGAACTTTTATGAGGTTAAATAGTCGCATAGGCGTTGGTGACGTAAGTGAAGCCACCATGAGGCTCACCTTGGCTCTGATGCCTGGTTTATTTACGAAGACGTCACACATCCTCAGTCACATGCATCGAAGCCGCCGATTAACACTATGCAAATAAAAGCCTGTTCAGAAAATGATATAGGAGATATGATTAAGGTGTCAACGAAATCTTACGCTGAACACTATAGTTATCTTTGGCACGACGGGGGGAAAAATTACGTCGCGTCGAACTTCAACTATAAAAAGTTTCATGAAGAAATGTTGAATCCCAATTGCGTGTTCTTTTCCATCCAGGATGCGCTAAGACCGGTGGGATTAATTAAGTTAAATATTGACAGTGCAACCGATAAATTTACAGCAGCGTTAGCGTTGGAACTCGAACGCATTTATCTGATCAAAGACGCTTCAGGCAGGGGATTTGGAAAAGGTGCAATGACCTTTGTGGTGAATTTTGCAAAAGCGAAAAGTAAGAAGATCGTTTGGCTTAAGGCAATGGACAGCAGTCCTGCTGTTGAATTCTATAAAAAAAGCGGTTTTGTAATTACAGGAGAGACAAATTTAAACTATCCTCAAATCAGAGCGGGATTTCAAAGAATGTTTTTGATGCAACTAACTTTGTAAAAGCTGCAGACTTGAGCGCGTAATTTTCTAATAACGTTGGAAGTTGCCACGCGCGCACACTTTTGTGCAACAAAACCACTGAAAAGGAAATAAAATGAATAACAAGCTTTCTAAAAGACTGATTGACATTATCGAAGCGCTCCCCCTAGGAAACGGAACCAGAGTTTTGGAAATCGGATGCGGTCCCGGTGCAATGGCGAGGGAAATTTCAAGGCGGATCGGAAATGGACATATATTGGCTATCGATCGTTCTGCAAAGGCGATTAAGCAAGCTATCTCAGGCTCACAAGCTGAAATAAAAGACGGTAAACTTTCGTTCAGACAATCCGCGATCGAGGAATTTGAGCTAGCACCCGGCGAAAGAAAGTTTGATCTCGCGGTCGCGGTCAGGGTTGGAGCATTGGACGGACGCCATCCTGAGCTGGCGCATCAGTCGCTAAAACAAATAGCGAAAGCATTGACTAAAAAAGGTAAACTGTACATTGACGGTGGTGATCCGCTAAAGGAGATCCATGTCGTTTAATGCCCGGCACAATAACAGGAGCATTCCTGATTTTGAACGGTATCGTTGAAGTGCTGAAGCGAAATCAGGACAAAAGGTCTCTATCGGCTGATAACGGTTTGCCTATCCCTCAACGACCCCCATGCTGCTCGATAATCCTAGAATCGCTACCGCTGCGGGCTTTAACCGATCCAGCGTCTCTTTTTTAATGTAACGGGCCTGATCTACCTGCTGAGGCTGATCCGATCGGCAAAAATAGCTGTGAATGGATCGCCGGCTCTTGTCTGTTCGATTGGTCGTGCCGCCATGCCAGGTATGTGAATTGAAAATAAAGACCGAACCCGCGGGAGCTTCAATTATGACTTCATCGAAATGCGACGCTTCCGGGTCTGTTAAAACATTTTGTGGCAATGTGCCGGAACGGTGTGTTCCGGGAACCACGCGGGTCGCTCCGTTCTCTTTGGAAAAATCGTCAAGCAGCCAGATGGAGTTACATACCGTATACTGGCCAGCGTCAACCGCTTCGTGCCAGTCAACGTGCAGTTTTTGCAAGCCCATACCGGGCTTAGCGGCGCGATAATTCAAGGATGAAAGTTTTATAGATGGTCCCAACACGTGCGCGATGGCGGCAAGTACACGCGGATGTGTATAAAAAATGTCAAAGACTTCGCCCTTGTTCACCAGATCTGCAAGACGATCGGCACCGGCCTCTTTGGGATGTCGTATGTACGGGGAGTCCAACAACTCCGAACCGGCCCTATCGCCTTCCACATTCATCAACTCAGAAATCTTATCATTGATGGTTTTCACTTGCGCATTCGAAAGCAATTGTCCGAGATTCAGATATCCGTTGTCGTCGAGAAATTGCATCTCCGCTGGAGTAAGCGTATCCGGCCGCACATCCAGATCATATAAAGTATCCATAGGTACTAAGTATTTTTTAAAGATAGAAGAAAGTCCATTTGCAGGTTAAATACAAGTCGATAAAGTGAAAAATAAGACCACGTGGCTCAATTGCGTTTTATTCGCGTACAACTGACCAAGCCTTTGATCCAATATCTCATACTCGAAAGGACGGCCGGAGAATTTTTTCCTGGCTGCCTGAATTACGCTGATTGATTTTTCATTCACTTTTGAAAATCGACAATTAATTTTCATGGATTTGAATATCAAACAAGGAATATATCAGGATGTCAGTCGCATCTCCGTCAGGATCTTTTTAAATCCCACCTTTTCATAAGCCTTGATTGCCGGCAAATTGTCGCTGTACACCTGAAGTCTGATTTCAGTTAAACCTTTTTCCCGCGACCAGTCGATCAATTTTTCTATGATCAGCTTGTTTACGCCTTGTCCCCTATACGCTGGCAATACATACATAAAACCTAAAAATGAATAGCGCGAAAAAACATTATAAGATTTGCCTTCTTTAATTATGGCGCTGCCGCCGCCGATTATTTCTTTATTTGCCAGCGCTACCACCACCTCCGCGTCAGCATCTTTGATCCGCTCGCCCAGGTCATAGTAATGGAAATGCCCACTTACAAGTGTCTCGTCAAATGGCCGTTCTGCGGCGATTATCCCTTGCTCAAATTCCAACAGCGAGGGAAGATCGTCCAGGGTTGCTTTTCGAATTTCAATTTTAGACATACAGGTGAAATTACTTCACCAAAAGATACAAAGTTTACCTGTATTGCTGTTGGATCAGGGTACGCGAAAAGGCCCTAAAAAAATAATGTATAAATCGGATGACAGGGCGTCTCTCCAAGTCGTAAAATATCATTTTAGTTCCTTTCGCAACCCATTGACAGCAACACCGGTTATAAGGACACCCACTTCGTTTATAGGGCGTTACTGCAACTGAAGAATTTATAGTAGAAGATTGTTTGTCCGCGCCTCCTCGTCGCGTGTTATTTGATACACATCCAAACTTCTTTTCAGGTCTTAATATTTTATTGGCAGGTCACAACATCCGTGATGCCATGTCATCACACACCGGATTTGAAATAAACTTTCACATCCTTCACTGGGTGTGTATGAATTACACAATGATATACTTTTTTTGTTGCGTATTCAATGCGAAACGGTAAAAAAATTTGGGTGGCTTTAGGGGTTATTGCTAAATGAAACCGATTCCTGATATTTGGCGTCACACATGGAACCAGATTCAAAAAAACTCCGCGAATTCTTACTGAACGGCGACCGCACTTTCCTCCCTCATATTTCGGTTGATTGTGTGATTTTTGGTTTTCACGATAATCAACTTAAAGTCCTGCTCTTGAAATGGAAGGATTGGGGTACCTGGTGCCTTCCCGGTGGCTTTGTGATGCGCGAGGAGTCGCTCGACGACTCTGCGAAACGTACACTGATGGAGCGTACTGGACTGGAGAACATTTTCCTGCGACAATTCCAGGTATTCGGCGAGCCGGATCGGGAACGCGGGAAGAGACCGTTCAAAATAATGGGATCATCGAAGAGCTGGATCATGGAGAGATTTATAACGGTCGGCTACTGGGCGCTTGTTGAGTTTTCAAAAGTCACTCCCCGTGCCGACTGGTTGAGCGAAGATTGTCAGTGGTGGGATATCCACCGCATTCCAAAACTCATTTATGATCATAACAATATTGTAACAAAGGCCTTGGAAGCTTTGCGGCTTAGTCTGAATGATCACCCGGTGGGCTATAATCTATTGGGAGAAAAATTTACTATGCCAGAGTTTCAACGGCTTTACGAGACTATCCTTGACGCACCACTGGACCGCAGAAATTTCCAAAAGAAAATGATTGCTTTGGATATCCTTGAAAAATTGCCGGAACGGAAAACAGGCGGCGCTCATAAAGCTCCCTTCCTTTACCGTTTTGACAAGCGGAAATATGAGCGCGCGATGAAACAAGGATTAAAGCTGGGATTCTAGCAATCTTCAATGTCTCCAAATAAACTGAAGCTCAGACAAACCGGCGTAAGCGATTGATTGCTGCAAGTCACTCACTTGTTAAGCGCCCATTTTATCGGGAATATTAATTATAAAGCTCGAGCCCGAACCAAGGGTTGATTTTACTTCGATCGTACCACCCAGTTTGACGATTATTTCTTTTACGATGAACAAGCCAAGGCCGGAACCCTGCGACCGATCCGTAGCCCGGTAGTACATTTCAAAGATTCGCGATTGCCGTTCCTTTTCAATACCCATTCCGTTGTCCGATATTATTATTGTATTGCCCGATCCATTCTGGTGAAGGTCGATATGGATAAATGAATCCGGCTTAGTCAGATCAGCGTATTTTACGCTATTGCTGATTAGGTTATGTAAGACGACCTTCATGCGTTGGGTGTCGGTTCTCAGAACTGATTCCGGTGCAACGGTGTTCTTAAACGATATTTTCCGTGCTTCGGGCCAAAAGGCAAGCTCGCGCAATACTTCGTTAACAAGATCACGAAAAACGAGATCGGTCGATTGCACATCAAGGTGATAGTTTCTCGAAAACTCAACCATGCTCTTGATCACACGGTCTAGTTTTTGAATGCTGAATTCGATGTGATTGTAATACTCGCCGACTCGGTCAGTCTCTTTTTCCAATCGCGCAATTTGCACCAGGCCTAAGACGGATTTCAATGGCGCGCTCAGATCATGAGACGCACTGTAGACAAAACGGTCCAGCTCTGTCACCGTTTTGTCCAGTTGCATAATTGTTTCTTCAAGTTTTTTCGTGCGTTGAACCACCTGCTCCTCCAATTGTTCGTTGGCTTCTTTTAATTTCTGTTCCGCCTTTATAAGGTTTTCACGCTGCAAAATAATCTGATCATTTTGGGCGGTCAGTTCCTCGTTCTGTGCCTGGATTTCATTATTCTTTTCGGTGATCTGTACTTTTTGTTTATGCAGTTCTCCATTTTGAATCCGGATTTCCTCTATCCGCGCCGTTAGCTCGCGGTTTTTGAGTTTTAATTCATGCGTGCGTTCCAGCACCTTCTTTTGCAGTTTTCGTTTTTGGCGGATGAGGTATTGCATCCGAAGCCTAACGACGGCAACCGTAGCAAGCGTTAAGAGTGTTATGACCCCGGCCTTGAACAAGGTTGTTTGCCACCACGCAGGGTGAATGTTTACAACTAATTTTTTTTCGGAAGTAGTCCACAGGCCGTCGCTGTTAGAGGCCCTGACTTTCAGTGTATAAGTTCCCGGATACAGGTTTGTAAAAGTTGCTTTTCGCTCGGTGCCGATAAATTGCCAGTTGCTGTTCAATCCCTCGAGTATATAGGAATATTGATTGTTCCGGGATGCGCTGTGCTCAAGCATTGCAAACTCAACACTGAACGAATTTTGGTCGTAGTTCAAATCGATCGCCTCGGCCAGAATAATATTTTCTTTCAGTGGCGATCCTTTATCATGGACATTGGCCGCAACATTGTCGAGCGAGAAATTTGTAAAAACTATTTCCGGCAGCCACTCGCGCATTTGGATGTCCGCGGGTAAAAATACATCCAAACCATCTATTCCGCCGAATAACAATGTACCGTCCGCTGTTTGCAAAGAGCTTTCCGGATTATATTGATTCCCCTGCAAACCGTCAGTTCGGGTGTAATTTCTGGCGGTCTTTTTGACGACATCAAATTCCGAAAGTCCTTTGTTGGTGCCAAGCCAGAAATTTCCGGTCCGTTTGTCTTGCTCAATAGAATAAATCATATTATTGGCCAGACCGGATTTGTTGTCGTAAAGGGCAGTTTCTTTGGTAACGGGATTATAAGAAATAAGGCCCAGGTCGTTCGTGCCGAGCCAAACAATTCCTTCTTTATCCTCATGAATGGTAAGGATCGTAACATCCTTTTTAAGAACGCCGCTCTCGATGACGTCGAAAGATTGTTTTCCGGGATTAAATAGTCTTAACCCCATTATTTCGGTTGCAACCCAGACCCTGCCCACTTCATCAATGTGAATCGATTTTATCGTGTAACGATAGGACGCAACGGTATCGACGGAGAGATTCGGAAAATGCGTAAAACGATTTTTCTTTTGATCAAAATAGGTTATGCCGGCGCTGAAAGTTCCGATCCAAAGATTGTTTAAAGAATCGGTTTTGATTTGCATCACCTGGTCGACGAGCAGACTCTCTGATGAATTTGAGCCTGCACCAAAGTGTTTATACTCTAACGTTGCCGTGTTCAGTCTGAACATTCCCGAGCCCCACGTGCCAATCCACAAATGACCGGCTTGGTCAAATTCCAGACATTTGATTTTTTCAACGGGCTGGCCGTTCAACTGGATGTTGATTTTTTTAAATGTGTTTTTCCGAATATTGGCTACGCCGCCTTCAAGATAATTTAACCCCCCGCCATCCGTCCCAATCCACAAATTGCCGTTTTCGTCCTCTTCAAATGCGGAAATATTGTTGCTGCTGATGCTGCCTGCGTCCCACGCCTTTGCGCGGACCGCGTTAAATTTCATGGCCTTTTCATCGTAAATGTTTATCCCGCCGTAGTATGATCCAATCCACAGGCGGTTGATCTTGTCCCTGTAGAATGCCTTGATCGGATTGCTAAGCAAACTCGTTGGTTCAAATTCGTTGTGCCGGTAGGTAGTAAAAGCGCTTTCCCCGAATGGATCGGCAGACCGGTTCAAAAAACTCAGTCCATTGTCTGTGGGAATCCAAAAGTTTCCTTCCAGGTCTTCATAAACACCTTCGATTTGATTCACTTTTAACTGGTGATCTGCGGGACCTGCCTTGTGATGCGCCAGCTGCTTTGTGCTCTTATCAAAAACGTATAGTCCATCGCCCCAGGTACTGATCCACAATCTGTGCTTGCTATCAACGGTGAGCCTCTGCGGCCGGTTTGAAATAGAGTCCTTTAAGATCTGCCGGAAGCTTTTGTCGCGGGGATTAAATCGATGCACTCCGGTTTCTGTAACAGCTACCAGCATACTCTTGTCATGGTCCTCAACGATATCGCTGACGGACACATAGCCCGGATCAGCGTTACCACGTCGAAGCCGGAAATTGGTAAAATGAATTTTATTTCCAACAGTTTTCGGAATTTTGAAAAAACTAAATCCCCCATCTTTCAAACCAACAAATA
>DASUTP010000164.1:0-3747 GCA_036374515.1 Chryseolinea sp.
AATCCAGATCGTCTGCGCGATTGGATAAGTACTCCGAAATCAAATGGTTATGAATCTCTCCACACAACTGTGATGGCGAAAAACGGCCAGTGGGTTGAAGTTCAGATCAGAAGTACGCGCATGGATGAAATTGCTGAAAAGGGATACGCCGCACACTGGAAGTACAAAGACAGCAATACTACCGCTGAATCCAACTTGGAAAAATGGTTAGCCCGCGTTCGCGATCTCCTGGAACAAAATGATCACTCCGCGCTCGATTTTGTCGACGATTTTAAGGGCAATCTTTTCAGCGAAGAAGTTTTTGTGTTTACGCCAAAGGGAGAATTGAAAACGCTGCCGTACGGATGTACCGCGCTCGATTTTGCATTTGATATCCATACCCAGGTGGGTTCGAAATGCATCGGAGCAAAGGTCAACAATAAGCTGGTGCCAATAAATTATGTATTAAAAAATGGCGACCAGATTGAAATTCTCACTTCGCAAAAGCAGCGGCCCCACGAAGATTGGCTCCGGTTTGTGGTAAGTTCCAAAGCAAAAGCGCGGATCAAGGATGAACTGAAGGAGGATAAGAAGAAAGTTGCCGAGGAAGGGAAGGAAATTGTGGTGAGAAAGTTACGTCAGGGGAAAGAAGAGCCTACGCCACAGCTCATGGAGCAGATGCGCGAATATTTCAAAATGTCGGCCAATTTTGATTTATACTATCGCGTGGGGAAAGGCTTTATTACGTCGGCCGATATAAAGAAATTCCTGGAGAATAAGCCACTGTCTTTCAAGGCACGGGTTAATAGTCATGTCGTTGAATCGAAGCCGCCAGAAACGGATATCGGAAAGCCGAGGGGCAGATATGACGATATTTTGCTGATCGGGGAGGATATGGATGTGGTGGACTACAAATTGGCGAAGTGTTGTACGCCAATTCCGGGTGACGATGTTTTTGGATTTGTAACAGTGAACGAAGGAATTAAGATTCACCGGACCAATTGTCCCAATGCCCCCGAGCTGCTTTCCCATCATGGTAACAGGGTCGTCAAAGCAAAATGGACTTCACAGCATGAGGTGGCGTTTCTAACGGGCTTGAAAATAAGGGGAACGGATCGCGTCGGCCTGATCAATGATGTTACCAAGATTATTTCTGAAGAGCTCAAGGTAAATATGAGTTCTATGTCCATTCACACCGATACCGGCATTTTTGAAGGAGAAATCATGTTGTATGTGAACGATACGCGCCATTTGGAGCAAATGATCGAGAAGCTTCGGAGCGTTGAAGGCGTTGTCAAGGCCAGTCGATTCGATTCTAAGGAATAAATTCTAATAATTATTTTATCCTGTTATCTTTGCGCGTTAATTCGAATGGCAGCAAATCCCAAAATATACGAAGAGGTAAAAAAGATTTTCACAGCCTACCTGGAAAACAAAGAGCTGCGAAAAACTCCGGAGCGTTACGCGATTCTGGAGGAGATCTATTCGCGGGAAGGACACTTTGATGTTGAGTCTCTTTACATCAGCATGAAGAACAAAAATTATCGCGTAAGTCGTGCCACAGTTTATAATACGCTGGACTTGCTGGTGGAATGCGATTTGGTTAGCAAGCATCAGTTCGGAAAAAATCTGGCACAGTACGAAAAATCGTATGGTTACAAACAACACGATCATTTGATCTGCACGGAATGTCATAAAGTAATCGAATTTTGCGATCCGAGAATTCAAAACATTCAAAGCACTGTTGAAGAGATATTACATTTTAACGTAATGCATCATTCACTCATACTGTATGCAACCTGCACCCGTGAGAATTGCGAAAATAAAAACCTTCAAACAAATCAAGTAGCATGATTTTCACACACGAGATCCGGAATGACGTCCTGATTATTAGACTGTCGGGCGATTTGATCGGAGAAAATAATAGCAGTAGTGTGGTCGCCCTTGTGACTGACAACCTTCAGCAAAAAATAAGAACGTGTATCGTGGATATTTCCGGTTTGAGATACATTAACAGCAGCGGAATTGGATTGCTGATCACAATACTTACAAAATTCAGAAACAAAGGTGGTGAAGTATATTTAATGAAACCCTCGGAAAACGTGCAAAAGCTTTTAGTTATCACCAAGCTAAACGCGATTTTTCAAATTATTCAATCAGAAGACGAGATTCTAAAAAGCTAATTTATTTCAGGAATGTCTAAGGTAGATGTATTATTAGGTCTTCAGTGGGGCGATGAAGGCAAAGGTAAAGTTGTGGATGTACTGGCGCCAAAGTATGATGTAGTGGCAAGGTTTCAGGGCGGACCCAATGCAGGCCATACCTTAGAATTCGATGGGATCAAGCATGTCTTGCATCAAATTCCTTCGGGAATTTTTCGTGAGAAAACAAAAAATATTATCGGTAACGGCGTTGTACTCGATCCGGTAATTTTTAAAGGTGAAATTGAAAAGCTGAAGAAGTACAACTTAAATGTATACGCCAATCTTTTTATTTCAAAAAAAGCTACGCTGATTCTTCCCACGCATCGCCTACTGGACCAGGCATACGAAAAAGCAAAAGGAGAAAATAAAATCGGATCGACGCTCAAGGGTATAGGTCCAACGTATCAGGACAAAATCGGCAGACAGGGATTGAGGGTGGGAGATATTCTCACGGATGTCTTTAAGGAAAAATTCCATCATCTTTCACAGATACATTTTAAGATCTTAAAGGAACATGACGTTGCCTATAATTGGAACGAGCTTGAAGCACAGTTTTTTGATGCCGTGTCGTTTCTGAAAGGTTTCCATTTGATTGAAAGTGAATATGTTTTAAACCAGGAATTGAAAGCAGGGGCGACGGTGCTGGCCGAGGGTGCTCAGGGTGCTTTGTTGGATATTGACTTTGGCAGCTATCCATTTGTAACGAGTTCCAACACCGTGACGGCCGGCGCGTGTACGGGCCTTGGTGTCGCGCCGCGACACATAGGTGAGGTGTATGGTATTTTCAAGGCCTATAGCACCAGGGTTGGAAGTGGTCCGTTTCCGACAGAGTTAATGGATGAACAAGGTGATTTGATGCGGAAGGAAGGCAACGAATTCGGGTCAACCACGGGACGTCCCCGCCGGTGTGGGTGGATCGACCTGCCGTCGCTCAAGTATTCGATTATGATCAACGGCGCTACACAATTGTTGATGATGAAGGCCGACGTGCTCAGCGCATTTTCCACGATCAAAGTTTGTACACATTATAAGTTGAAAGATGGAACAACCACGGACATGGTTCCCTATGAAGTGGTGAGAGAAAAAATTACCCCTGTGTATAAAGAGTTAATGGGTTGGAATATTTCGCTGAGAGGAATATCGAAAGAGAATTTGCCGCCGGCGCTCATTGACTACATAAAATTTTTAGAAACGGAGCTTTGTGTTCCTATTACATTGGTTTCTACAGGTCCGGACCGGACAGAGACGATTCTGCGCTAAATTAGTTTTTAAAATTTTTTAAAAACGCACTTGCACTGATATACTCAAAAAGATACCTTTGCATCCCCTTTTAGAAGAAAGGGGGTTAAAACAAGCGATTTTGGGTTCTTAGCACGAAAGTGATGATAATCCCGGTTGTCCCGGCCAGCGAACTGGCGGGGAAAACACGTTCATTGAATGGATGATAATTGATAGCGGACCCGCGAGTGACACTGTAGTGATACGGGGTTACTTGCGAAGATTCTATTTAAGGTAAAAAGACTTTAAGAGAATAGATTTGAGAGTCTAGGTAATCAGACAAAAA
>DASUTP010000165.1:0-5908 GCA_036374515.1 Chryseolinea sp.
TTTGATGTGCAGGGCCATCGTGGCGCCAGGGGATTAAAGCCGGAGAATACCATTCCTGGTTTTTTGCTGGCCATCGACTCGGGCGTTACGACCCTGGAACTTGATGTGGTGATCACGAAAGACAAGAAGGTTATCGTGTCGCACGAGCCGTGGATATCGCCTGCAATTTGTTTAGGTCCCTCAGGCACACCGTTGCAACCAAAGGATGAAAAGAAGATCAACATTTATCAATTGACATATGATGAGGTAAAACAATTTGATTGCGGATCACTTGGCAATAAAAACTTCCCGCAGCAGGAAAAAATATCGCTCTCCAAACCCTTGCTAAGCGAAGTGATTGTGGCAGTGGAAAACCACATTAAAAGCTACGCAAGTTATGAAGTGGACTATAATATTGAAATAAAGAGCTCGCCGGACGGAGACAAGAAATTTCATCCATCTGTTGACGAATTTTCGGACCTCGTTTACGAGCTGGTCGACCAATACCTCCCCCTGGAAAGAATAGTAATCCAATCGTTTGACTTCAGGGTATTAAAATATTGGCATAAAAAATACCCGCACATCCGATTGGCAGCTTTGGTTGAAAATACCAAGCCGATTGACGCCAATCTCGCGGCGCTGGGCTTTAAACCTTCTATCTACAGTCCATACTTTAAACTTCTTTCCAAGGACAAGGTGGCCCTTCTGCACCGACAAAAAATTCGCGTGATCCCGTGGACGGTGAATGAAGTTTCGGATATGCTTTCATTGAAGGGTATGGGTGTTGATGGTTTTATTACCGATTATCCAAATAGGGCAAGGAAGTATAAAATGACCTTGAACATTCAACGGCCCTGATCGTCTAATCATCCAATCCAAAAAAACAACTGACTTGTAAGCAATACCAGTGATCTTGTCGTATCATTGCGAAATTTTTTTTCTATGAAAGAATATGACGTTTACGGTATTGGTAATGCCATTGTTGACATAGTGACGGAAGTGGATCATGATTTCTTTATTAAAAACAACGTTGAAAAAGGTGTTATGACCCTGGTGGACGAAAAGCGCCAGTTGGAGCTGATGAAAGCCATCGATATGAACAAAAGCAAAATGACGGGTGGTGGTTCAGCAGCCAACACTGTCGTTGCTGTCAACCAATTTGGAGGTAAGTGTTTTTATTCATTGCTGGTCGCGCGCGATGATTTCGGCAAATTTTTTCTAGACGATCTGAAGGCCCACGGAGTTGATACAAATTTGCGATACGACGACTGCCCCCCCGGCCACACCGGACGGTGTTTAGTGATGACTTCACCTGACGCCAACCGTACGTTAAACACCTTTCTCGGAGTAAGCTCATTCTTGTCTAGCCGTCAGCTCGACGAAGCAGCAATAAAAAATTCGTCATTCCTTTACCTGGAGGGCTATCTGGTCACAAGCCCCAAGGGATTAGAGGCAATGAAGCAAGCGAAAAGGATTGCGGAACAGCATAAAGTAGATGTAGCGCTCACTTTTTCTGATCCGAGTATGGTAAAATATTTCTCTAAGCAGATGCAGGAAATCGTTGGGGCAAGTGTCGACTTACTCTTTTGTAACGACGAGGAGGCTATGATTTTTACCGGAACCAGTTCGATCAGTGCGGCGCGTGAGGAATTGAAAAAGGTTGCCCGAAGGTTCGTTATCACCCTGGGCGCAAATGGAGCGCTGATTTTTGACGGCGACACTTTCATTAATATTGAACCTTACCGGGTGGAGGCAATCGACACCAATGGCGCCGGGGACATGTTTTCCGGTGCGTTTTTGTACGGAATTACACACCATCACAGCTTTGCGGAGGCGGGAAAACTCGCTTCTTTAGCTTCGTCCAAGGTCGTGACACAGTTCGGCCCTCGGCTTGAAACGAATCAGTCCAAAAGGGTGCTGAACGACCTAAGTGGGCATTAAAACGGACGTCCGATGCCACAAAATCGGAAGGGTGGTTGTAAATCCAAAAAATCCTAGTCATCTTTGCAGCCCTTTTTAATTTTATAGTTAACTAAGAACGCGATGAAACGTACATTTCAGCCCTCACGCAGGAAAAGAAAGAATAAACACGGATTCCGTGAAAGAATGGCAACTGCTAATGGTCGCCGGGTTCTCGCAAACCGCAGAAAAAATGGTCGCAAAAAACTGACGGTTTCAAGCGAAAAGACAGTAAAGCATAAATAGATCCCGTTCCGGGCGTTTTGAACCCCACGGTGAGATTTGTTAATTTCAATCATGGGGAAATTCACGTTCACGAAAGCGGAAAGGCTTTCCAAAGAAAAGATTATACAGGAACTCTTCGACAAGGGTTCCTCTTTTTATTTATTCCCCTTCAAAGTTTTTTTCATGCCGAACAGCGACAGCGAATTCCCGCACCATCAGGTCTTAATTTCGGTTTCAAAAAAAATTTTTAAGAAAGCAGTTGATAGGAATTCGATAAAAAGGCGGATCCGGGAGGGGTATCGGCTAAATAAGAATTTGCTTAGTGGTCAAAACAAATTGGTCATTGCGTATATTTATAGTGCTAAAGAGATCTTGCCATCGGCGCAAATTCATGAAAGGCTTGTAAAAACGTTCAAACGTTTTGATTATGCGGAGAAGAGTTAAATGGCTATTTGTTCTGATCATCCTTTTAGCTGTTGGTGTGGCAGCTCGGAAGCCTGCAGAGAAATACTTCGATGTCGCCAAGAGCCTGGATATTTTTGCAACGCTTTTTAAAGAGGTTAATGCTTACTATGTTGACGAGGTCGAGCCACAAAAACTCATTCGACACGGCATTGAAGGAATGCTGGAATCGCTGGATCCCTATACAGACTACATACCAGAGGACGAGCTCGAGTCGTTTCAAATAACAACAACGGGACAGTATGGCGGAATCGGGGCCTTGATTGGAATCGTTAACAAGCGAATTATAATCACCCATCCTTATAAGAACTTCCCTGCCTACAGGGCGGGAATACGCGTGGGTGATGAAATTATCGGCATCAACGGGAAGAACGTTCAGAGTAAGGACCCAACGGAGATCAGCGCGCTGCTGAAAGGCACCCCCAGATCGAAACTGGAACTGAAGGTCAGGCGAGCAGGGAAATCGGAAACCGTAACCCACGAGCTAACGCGGGAAAAAATCAGCATAACTAATTTGTCTTACGCAGGATTGGTCGAGCCTCACATCGGCTATATCAGGCTGGATGATTTTACGCCGGGCGCCGGACGTGAAGTTTCCGACGCTGTTAGGGATTTAAAAGAAAAAGGTGCTGAAAAGATCATTTTGGATTTACGGAATAATCCTGGTGGACTTTTGCACGAGGCAGTGAATATCGTAAGCCTTTTTACGGAAAAAGATCTTGAGGTAGTTTCTACTAAGGGTAAAGTGGAGGAGTGGAACAAAACGTATAAGACGCTGAACAGGCCTATTGATAAAGAGATTCCAATGATAATCTTGGTTGGTGAAGGCAGCGCGTCTGCGTCTGAGATCGTCGCTGGAGCATTGCAGGATTATGATCGTGCAATCCTCGTGGGGCAACGGACGTTTGGCAAGGGTCTGGTGCAAACTACTCGTCCGCTGGCATACAATTCTCAGCTGAAAGTCACGACAGCCAAATATTACATCCCAAGCGGAAGGTGTATTCAGGCTTTGGATTATTCCCATCGAAGGGATGATGGTACCGTGGAGCGATTTGCAGATTCGGTAAAGAATGAATTTAAAACAAAGGCGGGCCGAAAGGTATTCGACGGCGGCGGCCTGGATCCTGATGTTACGGTTGAGGACGAATTCGTAGGCGCAATTACATCGGCGCTGGTCAATGCGGGGTTAGTGTTTGAGTTTGCGTCAAAGTATTGTGCCGAACACCCTGTGAAGCCGGACTTAAAGTCTTTTCGGCTCAGCGACAAAGATTTTGAGAATTTCTTGAGCTACGCGAAGAGCCAGAAGTTTGCCTACGCGGCAGCATTGGAGGACGACATTTCAAAATTACTGGAGGTTGCAAAAAAAGAGCGTTATTATGATCAGCTTGCGCGCGAATTCAAGGAACTTGAAAATAAAGTGCAGGCGAGTAAGGCCGCTGACCTGAAAAACTATAAGAACGAAATCATAAATATCCTGCAGGAACAAATCGGGTTTCATTACGACCTTTACCAAGGTCAGGCCGACGTTGCTCTGGAACATGATAAAACCATCCTCGAGGCCCGGAAGGTGTTGAACGACTCTATAAGATATAATAAACTACTGTCTGTCAACTAACTTCTGATGTCGCTGATCTTAAGCATTGAAACGTCTACCGCCGTATGCTCTGTGGCTTTACACCAGCAGGGCAACTTGCTTTCCGTAATGGAGGTGCATCAGGAATATTCGCATGCTTCGAGATTGGGTCCGTTGGTGGCGGATTTGATGAAGGCAGCAGAACTTAAGATAACCAAATTAGAGGCAATTGCAGTTTCATCCGGGCCGGGCTCATACACAGGTCTGCGTATTGGGACCTCGTTGGCAAAGGGTCTTTGTTATGCACTCGACCTCCCATTGATTGCTGTTCCCACTTTAACAATTTTGGCGTCAGCGGTCAGTCGACTGCAATCGGCAGAGGTTTTTCTTTGTCCCATGATTGACGCGCGACGGATGGAGGTATATTGTCAGGTGTTCGATCAGGCAATGCAGGAATATGAGCCCGTCAAATCCGAGATCGTTGATGAAAGAAGTTTTGAGAAATATCTTGATCTAAGACCGGTCATCTTCTTTGGAAATGGTGCGCCGAAATGCCGCGGGATCATTGCACACGAAAACGCGAAGTTTCTGGATGATGTCAATCCTTCGGCGGCGCAGCTGGGGATACTGGCATTCAGCAAATTTCAGGCGGGCGCAGTGGAGAGCCTGTTTGATTTTGTACCCCATTATCTCAAGGAATTTTTCTTTAAAAGGAAAGCCGAAGCTTTGAACGAAATCCGGTAACTTTTTTGTTTTGCATTGAATGAAGGAAGAAGAACAAATAATCAATAAGGTCGCGAATAGCGCATTGATTACTTTTAATCTTGAAGATTATTACGAACCTGGGGAGAGGATTCTTTTGGATATTAAGGATCAGTTATACGAAGGGCTGATTTTGCGCGAAAAAGATTTTCGTGATTTTATAAAGAATCACGACTGGACAGAATATCAGGATAAGTTTGTAGCCATTACTTGTTCAGCGGATGCAATTGTTCCTACGTGGGCCTACATGCTTTTGGCAATTGCGTTGAAGCCCTTTGCCAAGCGGCTGATTTTCGGTTCACTGCAAGAGTTGGAAATTGAAAATTTCCGGCAGGCTCTTTCAAAAATTAAATGGAGTGATTTTAAGGATGCAAAAGTTGTTGTAAAGGGCTGTAGTAAGGTAGATGTGCCCGTTGCTATTTATGTCGACGTAGTGAATCAGTTGAGGCCCTATGCGGCGAGTTTGATGTTTGGAGAGCCGTGTAGTACTGTTCCGCTTTTTAAGAAATCGAAAACCTGACGAGAAAATTTGCAAGAAAATTTTTTGCTTAGTTTGGATTTTTTTTCTGAACTCCCGGAACCTTTTTAATTGTTTTTTGCTTGAGATATCCCGGAGGTAAAAATCCTACAAAAAGTTTTGAAAAGATATTTGGGAAGTGATACCAAATCGATTACCTTTGCACTCCCAAAATGGAAAAACGCAGAAAATTGAATCAGCTGGATTCGAGATACTGAGATAAGTTGGGAGTTTGGATTTGGTCTTTTTTGGAAGACAGAATCACAGGTAACTGGAGAAAAGTTCTAGTTAACACGTTCATTGAATGGATGATAATTGATAGCGGACCCGCGAGTGACACTGTAGTGATACGGGGTTACTTGCGAAGATTCTATTTAAGGTAAAAAGACTTTAAGAGAATAGATTTGAGAGTCTAGGTAATCAGACAAAAA
>DASUTP010000166.1:0-12185 GCA_036374515.1 Chryseolinea sp.
GAACTGATAATTTCGGGCAAATGCCAGATGATCTTATAAAAATAGGAAAAGATTGGTTCGCCGCCAGAGGCTGGACACCATTTCAATTTCAAATTGAAAGTTGGAACGCATATTTAAACGGAGAAAGCGGTTTAGTAAATGCGCCTACAGGCAGCGGGAAGACTTATTCGCTCATGCTTCCCACCTTATTGGAATTCATCCGCGACAACGCCAACTATAAAACAAAAAAAAACAATGGTCTGCAGGTTATTTGGATAACGCCTATTCGCGCTTTGTCGAAGGAAATTGAATTGTCGGGGAAAAGAATTATTGACGGACTGGAGTTGTCCTGGAAAGTTGGCGTTAGATCGGGTGACACGCCCCTGAGTGAACGTGCGAAGCAAAAATTAAAACCCCCTGAACTTCTGATCACGACGCCGGAAAGCCTGCACCTGCTCCTGGCACAAAAAGGTTACGAAGATTTTTTTGCCAATCTCAAAGCTGTCATCGCTGATGAATGGCATGAGTTAATGGGATCAAAGCGTGGCGTACAGGTAGAGTTGGCGCTTTCAAGGTTAAAAACCATTGTACCCGGGTTAAAGGTGTGGGGGATATCGGCGACGATCGGCAATATGGATGAGGCGATTGCAGCGTTGCTCGGCAACTACTATCAAGAACAGAAATTCAAGGTGATCAAAGCCCAGATAGAAAAAAAAGTCGAAGTCGCCTCCATCATGCCCGAGTCCGTGGAGATGATGCCATGGGCTGGTCACCTGGGAATTCGCTTGCTCCAGCAAGTGGTGGATATTGTAAAGCAAAGCACGACTACATTAATTTTCACAAATACAAGGTCTTTTGCAGAAATATGGTATCAGAAAATGCTGGACAAGGCGCCTGAGCTTTCCGGGCTGATCGCAATGCATCATGGTTCCATCAGCCAGGAGTTGAGGAGCTGGGTAGAGGACCAGTTGCACGAGGGGAAGTTAAAGGCGGTGGTCTGTACCTCAAGCCTCGACCTTGGTGTCGACTTCAGGCCAGTTGAAACGGTTATTCAGGTTGGAAGTCCGAAGGGCGTTGCGCGCTTTTTGCAGCGTGCCGGCAGGAGCGGGCATCAGCCGGGAGCCGTAAGCAAAATTTACTTTGTCCCAACGCATTCGCTGGAGCTGATGGAAGCTGCAGCGCTGCGCGAAGCTATTAAGCAAAAGGTGGTAGAAGACAGGTTGCCCTACATCAGATCGTTTGATGTATTGATGCAGTACTTGATGACCCTCGCGGTTTCGGAAGGGTTTAAGCCGGACGAAATCCTCCCTGAAATCAGAACCACATTTAGTTTTGCAAGCATCACAGATGACGAATGGTACTGGCTGCTCAATTTTATCACCACTGGAGGTGATTCCCTGCAAGCGTATGACGAATACCGTAAAGTGGTCATCGATCAAGGGATTTATAAGATCGAAAATCGCGCTATCGCAATGCGTCATCGTTTATCGATCGGAACGATCGTAGGGGACAGCTCCATGTTCGTAAGGTTCGTTTCCGGAAAGTACTTGGGCACCATCGAAGAATATTTCATTTCCAGGCTAGGCCCCGGCGATGTTTTCTGGTTCGCGGGAAAAAATCTTGAACTGGTGCGAATAAAGGAAATGGAAGTTCATGTCCGAAAATCCAACAGAAAATCCGGAGCGGTTCCCTCATGGCAGGGCGGACGAATGCCATTGTCTTCTCAAATGAGTGCGATGATCCGGTATAAACTTGCAGAGGTTGTTGAAGGACGCGAACAGGATGTAGAGATGAAATTTTTAAAGCCCTTATTTGACTTGCAAAAATATCGGTCGCATTTACCAGGCAAACATGAATTCTTGATAGAATATTTCAAGAGCACAGAAGGATATCACGTGATGATGTATCCTTTTGAAGGCCGTTTTGTACATGAAGGGATGGCCGCCTTAATGGCGTATAGAATTGCTCAGATTCAACCTATAACCTTTTCCCTGGCAATGAACGATTACGGTTTTGAATTGCTTTCCGATCAACCAATTCCGATCGAGGAAGCGATTGAAACCGACTTGCTGGGAAGTGATAATTTGATGACGGACATTCAGGCTAGTATAAATTCAACAGAAATGGCCAGGAGAAAATTCCGTGACATCGCCGCGATCTCCGGGCTGGTCTTCAAAGGATTCCCAGGGAAACCGGTAAAAGACAGGCATCTGCAATCATCGTCTCAATTGTTTTTCGATGTCTTTCACGACTATGATGCGCATAATCTATTGCTTCGTCAGGCCTTCGAGGAGGTAATGGATTTCCAGCTGGAAGAAGCCAGGCTGAGAAGAGCGCTTGACCGGATTGCAACGCAAAAGATCATATTGACAACTCCGGACAAACCTACACCCTTTGGATTTCCAATCATGGTTGACGGGATGCGCGAAAAACTTACCTCTGAAAAATTGGAGGATCGTATAAAGCGTATGGCCTTGGAGTATGCTGAGTGAGTTTGGTGGTTGATCGGTCATCAGTAATCGGTAATCAGTAACCGGTGACCGGTAAGAGGTAAGAGGTAAGAGGTTGTTGGTAACCAGTAATTAGTAATTGGTAATCAGTAATTGGTAATCGGTAATCGGGGAGACGTCCTGTTACAAACTATTTGTTATGCATTAAATTACATTAAAAGATCGACCGGAAAAGCAGGAACAGCGTGCCGCCCATAATCATTACAACGGGCAGGGTAAGGAACCACGCTATGAGAATGTTTCTTACGGTGTCGGGTTGAAGATTTTTTACCCCTTTGCTTGCTACCATACTACCGGCAATGCCAGATGAAAGCACGTGTGTTGTGCTGACAGGCAACCCGAAATATGAGGAGAGGCCAATCGTGCTGGCCGCCACCATTTCTGCGCTGGCGCCCTGTGCATAAGTAAGATGTTCTTTACCGATTTTCTCGCCGATAGTTTTTACAATTCTTTTCCAGCCAATCATTGTGCCTAACCCAAGCGAAAGCGAGATCATAATTATTACCCACCGGGGGGAGTAGTCGGTGAGCTTGCGGACATTTTTCAGCTCCTCCTTCAAAACTTTCTTTTCACCATCGCTGAGTTTTACTTCAGAGTTCTTTGAGATAGCCGCCAGGTTGCGATCCATGATCATGATATCCTTTCGAACTACGAAACGCTCTTGTTTTGGAATGGCCGTAACGTCAATCAGATTTGAAAACTTACGCTGCAATTCTTTGTTCAGCGTTATTGCTTCCGCCAGCTTGGCCCTATCCGAAGCTGACAAAGTCATAGGGTCGATCGGCGCGATCACACGTTCGATCCTGACAAGTGGATCGCGTAGCAG
Source organism: Chryseolinea sp. (assembly GCA_036374515.1). Lineage (GTDB taxonomy): Bacteria > Bacteroidota > Bacteroidia > Cytophagales > Cyclobacteriaceae > Chryseolinea. The sequence goes on from DASUTP010000166.1 coordinate 3,316, forward strand.
TGTGGGATTATACGTGTTGTCCAACGCAAAATAGGCGGGTACAATCCCAATAAGAATAAGCATAACCAACCCCACGCCCTTCTGACCATCATTCGATCCGTGAAAGAAGCTTACCAGCGTACACGTGACAATAAGAATCCCCCGGATCCAGGTTGGTGGTGGTTTATCCTTTTTGGGTTCTTTAAAAAGACTTTCTCCATACGATGTCTTCTTAGTTAAGGATCGGATGATGTACATAAGGACTATGGTCACCGAGAAACCAAATAATGGGGATACCAATAGCGACAGCCCTATGTCTGCGGCTTTGTCCCAATTAACCGCGTCACCCGCAGCCTCGGGTAGCAGCGAATAAGCCAGGCCTACGCCAAGGATCGATCCTATGAGGGTATGAGAACTGGAACACGGAATACCAAGATACCAGGTACCTAAATTCCAAAAGATAGCCGTCATCAGCAACGCGATCACCATCGATAAACTGTGCGCGATATTCTGATCTACTAAAGTTTCGACGGGAAGAAGATTGATAATCCCTACAGCCACAGAGATTCCGCCCAACAGAACGCCCAGGAAATTCCAAAAGCCCGACCAGATAACCGCTACCCAGGGTCTTAATGAGTTAGTATAAATTACAGTGGCAACCGCATTAGCCGTATCGTGGAAACCATTTACAAATTCAAAGGAACAGGCAGCGATAAGACAGAGTACAAGAAGCGCCGAGTAGGCAAAGTCCAATTCGAACATAGATACGTTATTCGGTGTGCAATCTAGGCGGAAATCCTGTTTACAATGTTAACTCCAGGTTAACTTTTTAACTAACGAAGCTCGATAAAAAACATATCCTATTGGATACCAACCAGTTAATTCTACACACCCAGGTCATTTTTCTTCTACCCATATCAACGCCGGCACGACCTTAAAGCAGGCTTAGATCCAGCGTGCTACGCTCGTTTAAATTCCGGGCTATTTTATTACAACGTTTGTTCGAAGGCGGCCTGATCAAAAGCTCTTCTTTGCAAATTTCGAGACTTATCACGTGCCGGCTTCAAGCCACTAAAGTCGCTAGTGCCAAAGATGTCCCGATGCCATCGGAAATTACCGGTACTGGTTATTTTTGCGGAAGATCAATAGGTTTGCTTGACGGCACCGCTGTGACTACACCAACCAGCGAATGAAAGGGAAGTTCATTTTTCAAGTTCGCAATTGTGATGAATAGAGAAGTAAAAATTTTTAGTGAGACATTATTGCTGCTTCCTCAAAAGGCTGCGTTCTGGCAAAAGAAAAATGTGCTTTTTCTGGCAGACCTGCACCTGGGAAAAATAAATCACTTTCGCAAGGCGGGCATTCCTGTTCCCGCCAAAGCGAATGACAAAAATTTAGAGCTGTTAATTGACCTGTTGCGGTTTACGAAACCCGATCGGGTTATTTGTTTGGGAGACCTCTTTCACAGCCATTATAACCCCGAGTGGGAAGTCTTTGGGGAGGTTGTAAAACACTTCCGGAACATTTCGTTTGAACTGGTCCTGGGCAATCATGATATCATGAGCGACATTCAGTATAGCCGGAAAGGAATACGAGTGCATGATACATTGAGACTCGACCCATTTATTCTCACCCATCATCCCATGTCGGAAATCGAGAAGCAATGTTATAATATCGCCGGTCACGTGCATCCTGGCGTAAATCTCAGGGGGAAAGGAAAACAATCCGTTACCTTGCCATGCTTTTACTTCGGCGAATGTTCAGGGCTGTTGCCCGCATTTGGAATGTTTACAGGCTTAGCGAAAATCCGGCCTAAAAAAGAAGATAAAGTATTTGTTATTGTTGAAGAAAAAATTGTGGAGTTAGCGGGATAACGGCCGCCGCCCACGAGTGCTTAATTTATTAACTCTCTGACTGAAGGCGCTTGATCACCTGCTCCCAACGAACTGCTATGAAAACCTCCGCGATGCTTTTTTTCTCGTTTTTTTTGACATTGGCGTATGCGCAGGATACCACGCGCCTTTCACTGCTTTTTGCCGGTGACATAATGGGACACGATTCTCAAATCGCCTCCGCATATGATGCAGGAAAAAAGACGTATGACTATTCGTCCTGCTTTCAGTTCGTGAAACCGTATGTTGACTCCGTTGACCTGGCTATAGGAAATCTGGAAGTGACACTGGCGGGCCCTCCTTTCAAGGGGTATCCACAATTTAGCTCGCCGGACGGGCTTGCCGTTACTTTGAAAGACATAGGATTTGATGTATTGGTTACTGCGAATAATCACTGCGTTGACCGTGGACGCAAGGGACTCGAAAGAACCATTGCAATGCTGGACAGTTTCAGGATTGCGCATACGGGTACTTTTAAAGATTCACTAGCGAGGATCAATGAATCACCTTTATTCGTTGAAAAAAATGGATTCAAACTAGCGATTCTCAATTACACATATGGAACGAATGGTATCCCCGTTACGAAACCTAACATAGTCAATCATTTGGATACAACGATAATGCGCCTGGACCTTAAAGAAGCCAAGGAGGGTAACCCCGATGTCATCATTGTTTTTACCCACTGGGGTGCCGAGTATCAGAGCCTGCCCGCTAAAAAAGAAAAAGATCTCACAGAGTTTTGCTTTAAACACGGCGCACAGCTGGTCATCGGTGCACATCCTCACGTGATCCAGCCAATGGAATGGCGAAAGGAGAAAAATCAATTTGTTGCTTACTCGCTGGGCAATTACATTTCTGGACAACGGAAGCGGTACACCGACGGTGGCGCTATGGCTTATGTCGAATTGAAGAAAATCAGTTTCCAAGCGGACAGCGCCCAGACAACTATCGATAGCGCGGGCTATTACCTGGGCTGGGTGTATCGAACAGCTGACGCGAATAAAGATTACTACCTGTTACCTGTTGATAAAGTGGAAAAAGAAAGCTGGAAATACATCAAGGACGCCGAATCCAATGCAGCATTCAAAGTGTTTGTAGAGGACTCGCGACTGTTGTTTCGCAAATACAACAAGGATGTTGCTGAAATGAAGAGATTGCCAACGAGATTCACCACAAGTTCCTCGCCCGGGGAGCCGTAGCCTGGTTTGAAGATTTTATTCCTTCTTGTTCAAAATATATACGGCAGCGATTCCCAAAATACCGCCGATGATGGTATGCGGCTCAATAACCTCCCCGAGAAAGATCCAGGAACCCAGCGCGGCTGAAAATGGAACCATAAAGATAAAGCTGCTGGCTTTGCTGGCCCCGATCTTAGACGTGGCCACAAAGTAAAACGTGGTCGCCAGGGAAGTGGTGATTGTCGCGCTAAAAAATAGGTTGCCCCAAAAAGTAAAATCGCCCTCTGTGACCGTAACAACCGTTGGACCGACACCGCTCAATAAAAACATGATGACGGTGCCGATGCCATACATCCAAAAACTAAATGCAACGGACGACCCATACCTTGCTGCCTTTGCCGTGAAACGGGAAAGCAGTGACCAGGAAAGTGCTGCGAATAGAAAGTAAATATTGCCGGCCCTGAAAATTTCTTCAGCTTCGGTTGTTAGCTTTAACAGGATGACACCTGCGAGAAGGCCCAAAGCGAGCCCAAAAAATTCATTACGCGTAGGCTTGCGTTTTGCCAGCACGAGGGTTATGGCGTAGGTGAGAATGGGATTTAACACCGTGACCAACACCCCACCGGCGCCAGCCTTACCAATCGATACTCCTTTAAAGAACAAATAGGTATAAAGCGATATTAGCACCGCTGCAATAAAGAGATCCTTGTAGCCGTTTCTGCTGACGGACAATTTCTCTTTCATGAAAAGCAAGATGAAAACCAGTGAAACAAACGTTAGCGCGAATCGCAGAAAGGAAATTGTTAATGGATCCCCATAGTGTGAGAGCACCTTGCCCGATGTCCAGCTAAAACCCCAGCACGTCATGCTCAAAATCATGCCCACCAGGAAGAGCTTATTCTCAGCCGTACGTTCTTTCATATTCCATATTCATGACCCATTTTCTTTCAGGATCCTTTATAAAGAAAAAAACCTGCGAGATAACAGGCAGGATTAAAAACAAGTGATGAAATCCTATCTTCGTTTCCTTTTCTTCGGCGCACCACCCCCTTGGCCAGAATCGAAGATGATTCCAATAGAAAATTCCAGACCGGTCAAATCTATTTTAGCATCTGCATATTCCACCTGCTTTGTTTCCAGTGAGGTATCGCCACCCGTATAACTTCCCTTAAGGGGAAATTGAGAATCACCCATCAGGTAATTTGTTTCTAACGAAATGCCTAGCTGCTGAGTTACGTAGATCGTCAATTCAGCGCCAACATGATATCCCCAACCCGGTTTATTTTTATACGTGAAATCGCTGTTAGCTACCTGCCAGTTTTCATGTTTTCGAATTGCCCGGTCGAAATTCCCATAGTTTATCTTTTGACTAAATCCATAAAATCCGAAGACTCCACCTTTGATATCGAATTCGACGGATGACCCTTTTAGTTGAAAGACGATTTCTGCAGGGACAAGAATTGTGAAGTTGGGTCCGACCAAGGCATCCTTGGATTCAAAGGGAAGGTCCTTGACATTCAATCCCGACATGCGATAAAGCGATGCACCGGTTTCAAGCGCTACAAAACGGTTAAGATCCACTCCGAGCCCGCGGATCGAAAATGGGCTGATAGGCGTGGAGAAATATCCATTCTTTGGAATGAAGTATGAAAAGGAAAGTCCAAACTGCTGGGCAAAAGACACAGTGCTCGCAGTGAGGAAAATAAAGATAAAAAAACCAAACCGTAGTGACTTTTGCATTCGTGTACAAGTGTATTGTTGGGTGACGCTCATGCCGAAATAACGCTGGCTGATACTAAATAACCTTTCAGCTCCGTTAAAAAATCTTCAATATCCTCTTTATAAAGGTCACCAAGGATCGACAAGCGGAAAGTAGCCTCCTTTGCACCCTTACCGGGATAGATGGTAAATCCCCGGTGGTAAAGATAGTCGTGCATAGCTTCGAAGTTATACGAGGTGGTGGACGGTTCTTTTATCGCAAGTAAGATTCTCGATTGATGCTGGTCTTGCAGAAGAAATTCAAACCCTAATTTTTTAAGGCCCGCGCTTAGCACCAACCAGTTTTCCTGATAGCGACTCCATCGTTTCGCCTCGCCTTCTTTGAAATATTCATCGATCGCCTGTCGCAGCGCGTATACCACCTGTACAGGGGGCGTGAACTGCATTTGTCCCGTTTTTTCAAAACCAACGTACTGGCTGTATAAATCAAAGTAAAAAGAACGCTTTTGGTTTTTGAGTTGATCAAGCAAGGCCTTTTTAAAGATAACAAAAACAATTCCGGGCATTCCTTGAATACATTTATTGGAAGAGGAAATAAGGTACCCGGCGTTCCACATCTTAATATCGATCGGAATGCCGGCGTACGAGCTCATGCAATCCACAATTACTTCGATCCCATGTTTTTTTGACAGATCGCAAATTTCCTGCACAGGGTTCAACATTCCCGTGGTGGTTTCATGATGAACGACTGCCAGGTGGCTTATATCTTTGTTCTCTTTGATCAGTTTTTCAATGTGATTAACATCAGGATAATCACCATACGCGAGTTTGTATAATACAACGTCAATACCAAAGGTAGTTGCAATGTTCGCCATGCGCGCGCCATAAGCGCCGTTGTCGATCACGAGGATTTTTTTTCCTTTTGGAACGGCAGATGTGATGGCTGCTTCAAGACCCCCCGTACCGCTTGCCGTAAATATCGCCGCAGTATAATCGTCGCCACCGTGCACAACGCTCACAAGATCCCCCTTGATGGTATCCAGAAGCTCGCCGAATTCTTTTTCACGGGGGCAAATGTCTTCGACTACCATCGCTTGCTTCACGGTATCGGTCGTCGTGGCAGGTCCCGGGTTCAATAAAATCTTCCTTGTTACGCGCTTCATCTAGGTTCGTAAGTTTAACCACACCCAATAGATCTTCAGGACCGAGAATGTTCTAAAGATCAGAACAGCAATGCTGATGGATAAATAAGCGACCACCACATTGAAGAGGTAGTCTTTATAAATAAATGATGGAATGTATAAAACCAACATTAATAGGGGTGTAACCAGGTCGGTGGTGCGCTCGACACCATCAATGAGATGACCATGCATCACCCTTCCGATATACAAGCTGCAGTACAATGTGATGACAATAAATAATTCAAAGCTTGAAAAAAATTGAATTCCCAGAACACCTACTGCCGCTGACAAAAAAGTGAATATCCAAAATCCAGGTCTTACGTCAGGAGTGCGCTTCCAAGTTTTATAGAACGTAACGACTGCGCCAAGCGAAGATATGATCAACGTTGTTTCGATGATGGAATAATCAGCAAAAAGAGGATATCTGAACAACTCATCAACGGGATTGATAGCAGACAAGGCGATGAGAAGCGAAGAAAGCAGTACGCCCTCTAAAGACCCGACAGGTTCAAAGGTGAGCCACCCTGTCTTGAACTGCTCATAGAAGACGGCCATGTGTGCCCAATACGAGATCACCATAACGCCAGCTACCACGGGTTTATGGACGATGCCAAAAACAACGATCATTGTAAACATGACAACACCGTTGTTGAACGCATCCAGGTAGTGGTCGCAAAATTCTCCCAGCGCAGAGCCTGTTCCGGTGCGCTTGGCCTGCATGCCGTCGAGGTGATCGCCGATGAGGTAAAGAATTAGTCCGGCCGCGACCAGCAAAGGTGTCGCCTGACCGAAGATTTCTGGATTTAATGCGAGGTATAAGCTAAGGTAAACAATGCCGTTAGAAACGAAAGTGATGATGTTGGCCGGAATTGCCCACGGTACAAATTTGATCAGAGGAGTAATGATCACGCGCTTAAATGCGGGCGTAAGCAGGGAATTGTCATTGCAGCGGTATTTATACGGCCTCATCACGCGCAAAAGAAATGAAATAATTGCTTAAAAGAATCTCTTGCTCCAGTTTATTTTGGTGTGACATTTCACATGTATTATTTGAACACACAAGTCGCTAATTCACGGTTAGACGGTTTTCAATTAGCCCGTTGTTGTATTGTTGATGATTGATTTGGCTTTAGGTTCCATTTGCCGGACTACTTCCTGTTTTTCGTCCTTCAAATCATGCGTTAGCATTTTATCCTGGACAACATTGTAAAGTCCAATGGTTTTCTCGCCGTTAAAAGTAAGCAGATATTCACCCAGATCTAAATTAAACGCATCCTTATAATTAAAGGCAATGGGTTGTTGATTATCATCAAAGATGTCTCTGCCGAAAGCAAAATAGGGTTTATCATAGCGCAGATGACCGAACTAAGGCATGATATCAATGAGGTAGAAACCGATCCTGCAAAGCGTGAACAGTAACATTGCCAAAAGCAGCCGAAGGAAAAGAACCAATAGATATTTCCCTTCAGGCGAACGTTCTCGAAGTTGTTAAACAGGTGCATAACCTAAGCCGGCTGGTGGATACTCAAATACTAAAAAATAAGAATGAGGACGTTAAAAATTGCGACCAAACCTTTACGACAAACTCTCACATGGCAAAAAAGGTAAAAAAAATCTAAAATGGGCTGTTTGGGACGTTATTTTAACGGAACATGAATAAGATATTATGATAAGATTGTATTTTTGGCCGCATTTTTAAAATACATTTTCTACTTATGAAGAAAACGACGCAGCTAAGATCAATGGTCAATTCTCCCGAAATGGCATTTCTTATGGAAGCTCACAATGGACTTTCGGCAAAGATTGTTGAAGAGGCGGGATTTAAAGGGATTTGGGGGAGCGGCCTTTCAATTTCGGCAGCGCTAGGTGTGAGAGACAATAACGAAGCATCCTGGACTCAGGTGTTGGATGTTCTGGAGTTTATGAGTGATGCAACTTCCATTCCTATTTTACTGGATGGGGATACCGGTTACGGCAATTTCAACAACATGCGTCGCCTGGTGAAAAAATTAGAGCAGCGCGATATCGCCGCGGTGTGCATCGAAGACAAACTTTTTCCAAAAACAAATTCATTTATCGGTGGGGAAAATCAGCCTTTGGCTGACGTAGATGAGTTTAGCGGAAAAATAAAAGCCGCAAAAGATACCCAGACTGATGATGATTTTATGGTTGTTGCCCGGCTTGAGGCTTTTATCGCGGGGTGGGGTTTAGACGAAGCGTTGCGCAGGGCCGATGCATATCACAAGGCGGGCGCAGATGCTATTCTGTGTCACAGCAAAAAAGCGGACTCTTCCGATATTGATGCATTTATGAAGGAATGGGGCAACCGTTGTCCGGTTATCATTGTACCTACAAAATATTATTCGATCCCCACGGACCATTTCAAAAAAATTGGAATCAGCACCATCATCTGGGCCAACCACAACGTGCGCGCGTCGATCAAGGTGATGCAGGAAACATCCTCAAGGATTTTCAAAGAGCAAACGCTGATAAATGTAGAAAGCAAGGTTGTGAGTGTAAATGAAATTTTCCGTTTGCAGGGAGCGGACGAACTCGAAGCGGCAGAGGATAAATACTTGCCAACAACAGGAAAGAAAGTGAATTGCATTGTGTTGGCGGCAAGTCAGGGATCCCTTGGCGACCTCACAAAAGATACACCAAAAACGTTGCTCGAAGTAAACGGCAAATCCTTACTCAACACTCAGGTCGAGGAGTTTAACCAAATGGGGATAAAAGATGTCACCGTGGTAAGAGGCTTTCAAAAGGAGAAAGTTAAGCTGAACAACATCACCACGGTTGATAATGACGAGTTTGCTTCAACAAAGGAGCTTTACTCTTTGTACCTGGCCAAGAATCACATTAAGGAAAATACTCTGATCAGTTATGGCGATATTATTTTTAAGCGCTATGTCTTGCATGAA
>DASUTP010000167.1:0-4643 GCA_036374515.1 Chryseolinea sp.
AGATTCTCACGCATATGAACAGGTAAACCATTGGGGTACCGCGGAACTCGTTTACGCCGTTGAAGAGAGCAGTTCCGTTAAAAAATTCATTTACACTTCCAGTACGGGCGTTTATGGGTCCAGTGAGAAGCCCGCCGATGAGAGCATGGAGCCCAATCCCAAAACGTTTTATGCTATTTCGAAATTTCGTGGTGAAGAGCACGTGCGCCGCCTGATGGAAAAGATGGAGACTTACATTCTGCGCTGCGGAAATGTCTATGGTTATAGCAAGAGCATGCGGTTTGATTCAGTTATTAACAAATTTGTATTTGAGGCAAACTTCAATAAGATCCTTACCGTGCAGGGAAATGGAAAACAATCCCGCTCGTTCATCCACGTGGATTTGATAGCGAAGGCATTGAATAACCTGGTGTCAAGCAAACTGCCCAGCGGCACCTACAACCTGGTGGAACGAAGCATTAAAGTTTTCGACATCGTCGACGACCTCAAGCAGCTGATCCCGGAGCTTGAATTCATTTTTATTAACCAGCACCTGACCCTGCACGAGCTTAATGTTCAACCTAATCAATTAGTCAATAAGTCGTTGGGTATCAGTAATCCAAAGTCGTTAAAAGAAGAATTACGTGAATTCCTTTCGCGATTCAGTTTTTAAATAATCACTAAGGTTTTGTGTATTTGAGAGGACGCAATATTTTGCATCCTCACATAATGCAGCCGCATGGAGAACATGGCGACTGTGATCATTTTGCTGGCTGTTGTAACGGTGTTGGCAGAGATCACGGATAAGATCAAAATTCCTTACCCGATTCTGTTGGTGCTTGCAGGCATTGGCATCGGACTTTTCCCCGGCCTGCCGGTCATTACTTTACATCCTGAGGTGGTGTTTCTCGTGTTTCTGCCGCCCATCTTATACGCCGCGGCATGGACGACTTCCTGGATCGATTTCAAGAGAGCAAAACGTCCGATAACACTTCTGGCGACCGGATGCGTAATCTTCACCACCTGCGCGGTGGCATGGATAGCCCACATTTTCATTCCTGGTGTCGGCTGGCCGGAAGCGTTCGTCCTGGGAGCGATCATCTCCCCTCCAGATGCAGTAGCTGCTGCGGCTGCTACCAAAGGACTGAGCGTCCCCAAGCGCGTAACTACGATCCTCGAAGGAGAAAGTCTTGTAAACGATGCTACCGGCCTCATTGCGTATAAGTATGCAGTTGTGGCGGTGGTCACGGGCGCGTTTAGCGCAGTCGATGCCGGTCTTCAATTTTTTTATGTAGCCGGAGGCGGAATTGTCCTGGGACTGCTTTTCGGGGTCATCTTCAAATGGATCCATAAACTCACCCCAGACAATCCCACAACCGATACGACGTTTACTTTTCTCGCGCCGTACGTCTGCTATCTCACGGCGGAAAGTGTACACATTTCCGGTGTCCTCGCCGTTGTTACCTGTGGACTTTTCGTGGCATACCATTCCTCAGAGGTTTTTTCCCAGCAAACAAGGCTTCAGGCCTATGGTGCCTGGAACACCGCCATCTTCATTTTAAATGGTGTGATCTTTATCCTGATCGGACTTCAATTGCCGCAAATCCTCGAAACAATAGATGGGCATTCCTTTCCGACGCTGCTGAAATACGGAGCGATTGTCAGTGCCGCGGTGATCGTAGGCAGGATCATCTGGGTCTATCCTGGCGCCTATATTCCGCGACTCAGTAAAAAGATCCGCGAACGGGAGCCGGAGGTAAACCTGAAGCTGGTGACAATTGTAGCCTGGTCGGGAATGCGCGGTGTCGTTTCGTTGGCGGCAGCCCTTGCGTTGCCGCTGACCATGGCCGATTCGCGGGAATTTCCAAACCGCAGCCTGATCATTTTCCTGACGTTTTGCGTCATCTTCTCAACACTGGTCCTGCAGGGCCTGACGTTGCGCCCTTTGATAAAATTGCTTGGGATCAGGGCCGATGGACATGAGGGGGAGGTCGAGCAGGCGGTGCGGCTTCAGATTGCCTCCGCGGTAATCGAGCATATCGAGGAAAACTATTCGTTGGCGCTGAGCGATGATGTGTTGAATCAGATCAAGACGAAATACGAAATCAGAATTCAGCGCATACGGAAAGACCAGGACCAGTCAAAAAACAGGATCAATGAACAGCAGATCAAGGAGTTCCATCGCATCCAGCAGGAGTTGCTGAACAAGGAGCGACAATTGGTGATCCGGCTAAGAAACGAGGGGAAAATTGGCGATGAGGCGCTGCGGAAAATCGAATATGAGCTCGACCTCGAGGAGACGCGATTGATATTGGAGAAAGGTATCTAAAAGAATAAAAAAACCGCGGAGGCGCAGCGGGGGTTATGCCATGCGTCAGCCCTCCGCGGTTTTAGTTTTTTAACAATACTCTTCAAAGACTTCCAGCAAGTGCTCGCCTATCATCTGCGCGTTCCGGCCTTCAATATGGTGGCGCTCTACGAAATGAACAAGCTCGCCATCCTTGAACAGCGCGATCGACGGAGAAGATGGCGGATAGGGCAACGTAAATTCCCGCGCCTTGGCAACAGCTTCTTTATCGACGCCGGCAAATACAGTTGCTAATTGATTCGGTTTTTTATTGGTGTGTTGCAACGCCCACTTAACGCCGGGGCGGGCAGCACCTGCCGCACAGCCGCAAACGGAGTTGATCACCAAAAGGGTCGTTCCTTTCTGATTGTTGAGATTGTCTTCAACCTCTTCAGAAGTCTTAAATTCAGTGAAACCCACACTGGTAAGATCGTTCCGCATGGGTGCTACTAATTGTTCTGGATACATAGTTTTATTTTCGAATTTTCTTATACCGTAATAACAAATTATAAAAATCCTAGTTCTAGCTTCGCCGCCTCCGACATCATGTCCTGCGAATAGGGCGGGTCAAACGTTACTTCCACCTTGACATCGTTCACTCCTTCGATGGCCTTTATTTTTTGCTCTACCTCGCCGGGAATCACTTCTGCCGAGGGGCATGACGGCGAAGTCAGGGTCATCTGAATGTACACATTGTTGATCGGATAAATATTGATCTCATAGATCAATCCCAGTTCATAAATATCCACGGGGATTTCGGGATCATAGACCGTTTTGATGGCAGCGAGCACTTTTTCCTGCAGGTCCGCCACAGCGGTTTCCGAAATCTTTTGCTGATCAATATTGTCTAATGATTCCATCATGGTCTCACGCTGATTTTAGTTTTAAACGCAAGGGCGTATAATTTCATTTGTTTGATCATGGCTGCGAAGCCATTGGAACGTTGGGTTCCGATGAATCGCTCCATCCCAATCTTACGTGTAAAATAAAGATCGGAATCCAAAATTGCATCCGGTGTCTGCCCGTTGAAGATCCGGATCAAGAGACTTACCAAACCTTTTGTAATTGCCGTATTGCTGTCGGCAACAAAATATATCTTATCGCTTTCGCTGGTGGCGGTGAGCCAGACCTTCGATTGACATCCCTTTACCACATTCTCTTCCTTTTTATCATCGTTATTCATTTCCGGCAACTTCTGACCCAGCTCCATGATATAGAAAATGGTCATTTCCATATCGCCCTCCAGCAGGGAAAATTCACTTATGATCTCATCCTGAATATCGTTGACTGACATTTTGAAATAGCTCAAGTTGTTGAATCGCAAGGCGGCTGTCGTTGGTATGTCCCTGATTACTTCATGAAGGAGATAATCCGATCCAAGCCTTCCACCAGCTTATCAATTTCGTTCTTCGTATTGTAAACAGCAAAAGATGCCCTTACCGTTCCTTCAATTCCTAAACGATCCATTAAAGGTTGAGCGCAATGGTGCCCGGTACGGACAGCAATACCCCTGGAATCAAGCATCTGCCCGATGTCAAAGTGATGGATACCTTCTACTACGAATGAAACAATGCTTACTTTTTGAGGGGCGGTGCCCACCAGCCTGATTCCTTTCACAGCTGAAAGTTGCTGAGTAGCATAATCCAGGAGCTCGTGTTCATGTGCCGCAATCGTTGGCTTTCCCAGCGACTGGATAAATTCTATGGCAGGCTTTAATCCGATCACGTCCGCAATATTAGGGGTACCCGCTTCAAACTTGTAGGGAAGGTCGTTATAGGTTGTTTTTGCAAACGTCACTTCCTTGATCATTTCGCCGCCGCCGAAAAACGGTGGCATTTTTTCAAGAAGCTCTTTTTTGCCGTATAAAATTCCCGCGCCGGTTGGACCGTACATTTTATGCGAGGAGATGCAGTAGAAATCACAATCGAGGTCTTGCACATCAATGGGCAGGTGTGCGGCAGCCTGCGCGCCGTCAACCAAAATTACTGCGCCCGCATCGTGTGCCAGTCGTCCGATTTCCTTAACCGGGTTAATGGTACCCAAAGCATTCGAGGCGTGGTTTACCACGACCAGCTTTGTCTTTGGCGTAAGCAATTTTTTGAAGGCCTCCAGATCCAGGTCGCCGTTGTCGAGTATAGGGATTACTTTGAGGTTGGCACCTTTTTGTTCGCACACCATCTGCCAGGGCACAATGTTGGAGTGGTGCTCCAATTCCGAAACGATGATTTCATCTCCCTTGGCCAGAAAGGTCCGGCCGTAGGAATGGGAAACAAGATTGATCGCCTCTGTGACACCCCTGGTTATAAAAATAACTTCC
>DASUTP010000168.1:0-7374 GCA_036374515.1 Chryseolinea sp.
GAGTATTGTATCGATGTGATTTATTCTGTCGTCGTCGGTCATATCAACCCTGATGTCAGGCGGAATCCCGCCTTCAATGTTGTACCCGTCGGGGAGTAAACAAATAGAAGACGAATAGTTTGCATGGAATCCGTTTGGCAACTCTGACCCGGCGGGCGCACCCCCGCCTCCGCCCGTTTGGTCACCGATCAGCATTATTCCATAAACTTTGCAGATAGCAGAGAAATAATTTGCAGCGCTATAAACCAGCCGGTTTGTCAGCACTACTACTTTTTTATCATATCTAATTTTGTCCATGGCCGGTTCCAGATACACATCTTTAAACGGCTCAAAATCATTGTGGTCTGGACCGTTTTTAAAAGCATGCCGATAAATAATCTTGCGATCCTTTATAATTCGCTCTAAAATTTTAAACCCATTTGCAGGATCACCTCCCTCATTACCTCGGATATCGATAATAATTCCTTTTGAGGCCTTATAAGTGGTAAAAATATAATCAAGGTCTTCCTCATCAATAACAGACTGGAATGAACCATACCGTACGTAGCCTACTCCCTCGATTTCCTTATGAAGAAGCGGCCCGGTGATCCTATAATCCTTTCCGAGGTAGTGGTATAATATCAACTCGCGTTCAAAGTTGGCCGGATAGTCGAGAAACCAGTCTTCATATTTTGAAATATTAAATTCAGCCCTCAGGTTCACGTGACCATCACGCAACGTATTCAACATGTTGGCCATTATATCAAATAATTCCTCACGCGAAGTGTTGTTGGTCACCTGTGGGCGGTAAACGTTGTACACTGAGTCCCAGTCAATTTTTTTGAAATCAAAGAAAGAATACTTTTCATCAAGTTCCGTCCAAAGGATATCGAAGTTTACGATTGGGTCATCTTTTGGGTCGGATTCAATAAACACCTCTTCACAGGAGAAGAACGTTATTAACAAAAATATCAATACTGACTTTTTCATAACCTTATGATTAAAGGTGAATTAACAAGGAAAAGACGAATGAATGGTAAGCCGACCGGATTGGCACAGTAAAAGATGCTCCATAATACTGCCATTCATAAGTGAATCCAACCAAGTTATTGCTCTTGATAGGATAAAAGAGAGTATTTCGGAAAATCACCCGTGTATGAGAACCAAAACTGCGAACCGATGCACGATCAAATGCATCTCCGATAGGATCATTTTCATTCGGGGCAATGAAATCAAAGACATTCATATAGGCCGGTCGCGAACCAACCGACACAAATGGCACGCTTAACCGGTGATAATGTCGCAGCCGTTTCTGTAACCAATGAAACTCATGCTGATATGCGAAGCTTAGTCCCAGTGAGCTGAAGTAGTCGTAAATAATCGCGCTGTTGTCCAGTTGCTGCATGAACCTGAACGACAAAAGATTATGAAATGACCCACCCACAAAAAACGTCCCATACGATGTGTCCTTGATCAAATTTGTTTCTCGCAGGTGAACGTAGTCAAAATCAAAACGGAAGAGTGGGCCTTTCATCGTCGGATATTCTTTGGCGGCCTTTGCGTGAATATTACTGTATTGCAGTGTCAGCCGCACCTCGCTTAGCTTTTTCTTCTGCTTTGTCTTTATGGTACCCAAAGAAAGCGTGGGCAAAACCCCCGTATAGCGCACGGGAGACATGGCGTCATCTTTAATGGTGTGACCTGTCAAACCTAAAGCAAGATCGAGGTGGATCTCCTTTTGCGCAAAGGCAGGCAATGACAGACAAATGAAAATGAAGAATAGACATTTGCTCATAACAAATTTCAGTTTAGAATTTTTACAATAGGAATATCACCTGTAATGGGGGAATCATTGACTGGTGTTAATTTGAAAACAAATAATTTCCTCAACCGGAGTTCGTTCCGATCGGAATGAACAAAAATCTTTTGACGTCCTTTGTTAACTATGTCGCTTCCTATCGTAATTCATTCTTATCATGGACCAGATCATTGAAATCATATCCTGGATTGGCGCCCTGCAAGGACTGTTATTGACATTGTTGTTATTTTCACGCAGGAATAACAAAAGCGCGAACCGGCTTCTCGCTTTTTTTATTGTTATCATTACGCTAGACTGCCTGGAGCCCATCATCTTTAATGGCGATCATAACGGGATTCTCTTTAAAACCTGGGAGGTTGTTTGGGGAGGACTGGTTTTCTTGCATGGACCGCTCCTTTTTTTGTACGTAAAAAAGATGACGACAGGGGCGCCGATACTGCAAAATACCGACGTCTGGCACTACGCCGCTCCGTTCATTTACTACCTTCTTATACTGAGTACGGTTGTATTTTCGTGGCCCGGCCATGCTATAGAAACGGGAACGGCTGTGGTTTATGAATTATTCTTTTTGCACTTATTAATATATTCAGCACTATCACTGGCCCGAATCCGCAAATATCAGCGGAGCCGGCTCGCAAACACTTCCTCATTGAGTACTATCGATCTGTCATGGCTAAAAATGCTGTTACTCACTACGCTCGCACTGTACACTATTTCATTCATAACCGTACAACTTCAAATTATTATCCCAGACGCAGAAGTCAAATCATTAAACTTTGTCATTCAATTTTTTCTAGTTTTTATCATGTATGCCATTAGCTACAAGTCAATATCTCAGCCTCAGATTTTTTTTCCTATTCGGGATGGCGGAAAAGTAAATGGAATTTCAAAAGAAAAATATAGCGCGTCGTCCCTGGATCAGGAAAATGCAGAGCGGATCCGACGAAAGCTAAGTGGACATATGCAGGAGAAAAAACCTTACCTCGATCCAAACCTTTCTTTAGAAACGCTTTCACAGCAGATTGGCGAAAGCCGTTATCATGTCTCCCAGGTGCTCAATGACAAGTTCAAAGTAAAGTTTAATGATTTCGTAAACCGGTATCGGGTCGAGGAGTTCAAACTTCTGATTTTAAAGCCAGTTCGTAGAAAACCGACCGTTGAATCACTGGCACAGCTTTCCGGTTTCAACTCCAAAACATCATTTCACACTGTTTTTAAAAAAATTACCGGCAAAACTCCAAGTAAATTTTATAAGGAAGTACTTGCCGCGAAGAATAAGGAAGTTCTTTAGTCTCTTTCCGAAAAAAATTTGAAATTCTATTTTCGCTGTAAATTTTTGTCACGCATCCGATAGGGCAAGACCATTCGACCAAGGATCAACTGCCTAACTTATTGCCAACTTAGCCGTTATTCTTTATGTAAGCAATTGACCATGTCAAAGTCTGTCGCAGAAAAAATGGGAATCAAGGAAAATGTCAGAGCCATCTTCATCGGTGAAACTGCCGAGGCACTGAAAGCCATTGATGCGCCAACGCTTAATGAAAGCAAGCGCCTTGTTGGCAACTTCGATTTCATTCACTTCTTCACGATCAAACAAACGGCACTTGAGAGCAAATTCCCGAAATTGAAAGCTCATCTAAATGAAAAAGGTACGCTTTGGATCTCGTGGCCAAAAGGCGGGCAGCAAAAGACAGACCTCACTTTGAAAAGTGTTATTAGAATCGGATACAGCCATGGACTCGTGGAAAGCAAAACACTGAGCATCAACGACACGTGGTCAGCCATAAAGTTTACCCATCCGAAAAAAGGAAAAGTGTATAAAAACAGTTACGGAAAACTCAAGCGCCAAGCCCTATCGTAACAGCGGAAACTGTGAGATTCTCAGCGTAGTGCAGCCATATGGAATCAACTCAATGGATTCAGGGACCTGGCCTTTTAGCTGATCCGAGGCCCCGCCAGGCGATGGAAGCATACCGGTCTGGCCATTCACAACGCTCCAGCTAGGCACTTTTAGCCCCCGGGCCTTTACGATGATGGGAGAATTTTCAAGATTCCATGGATAAGCGGCGATGGTATCCTTCACGGTAACTGTGAAGTTCATCTTGTCGACATCTTCCCTCAACAATGAATAGTTCCACGGCGTCTGTGGTCTTACCTCCCAATACGTATCGTCAAAGCCTTTCCGTTTTACTTCAGACCACTCCTCGCCTATTTTTAACGCGTACACAATGGGGCCACGCTCGATTCCCACTGACGAATTGTACCACCAGCTCCTCCGGAATTCCATTGGCAAAACCAATACTACTTCGTCGGCATTATTCCAAAGACGATCAATCACCACAAGGCCTCCCTTGATCTGAACCTTGACCTCGTCGTTATTAATTTTAACTACTGGTCTGGCGCACCATTGCGGTATTCGCAAATGGAAAGGGAACTTTACGGCTTTTTCCATACTGAAAACAAATCTGATGTCGTCCTTGAAGGGATATTCGGTCTTTTCCTCAACTTTTACCATTTGGCCGTTCGCTACCTTCATCATCACTTCCGAGGGACCATATACCAAAGCTGCGATTCCGTTGTCACTGCTTGCGTACCATAAATTCTGAATGAATTTCGGCCAGCCCTGATGCATATTTGTGGTACAACATGGATATCCACTGGTCGTTCCAAAAACAAGGTGACCATTATTGTCGTTAAAAAAATTCCGTCCCTGGTTTGTCACCAATACCTGGTTGGGTTGCTGAAAGTATTGTCTTCGGAGGTAATCATCAGTGCTTTGGGTAGGCAGAACGTTGTAAGCGATTTTCTCGAGATAATCGGCATAAAAGACATCTCCGGTCACGGGCAGCATACTTTCGAAAGAAAACATAAATTCAACGGCAGAGCAAAGCTCAGACCCCTGGGTGGGATTATTGCCATGCAGGTGCTCATCGCCACCGTACATGCCGTTTACAAACCCATGTACGTCCATCAGGGCCGAAAGTCCCTCCTTCGAAGCTTGGCGATGCCTGACGTCCTTGCTTTTCTGATAATAAATGACGGGCTCCTTTACACCCTGTGCAACGTTGACACAGTGGAGGTTTGGCAAAGGATTTACTTTTCGAATAGTATTGTCCGTCATTACGCTGGTCCAGTTAAAAGACTGTTTGTGGATCAAATCCCCTAACGTCAAGAGTGATTTATCCTTTGTAATATTATACAGCCAGTAAACAACGGCTAGGTTGTCGCCGCCGCGCTGCTCGCCCCAATACGTCCAATTGCCAAGGGGTTGTGAAGGCAATTTTTGTTGCATGTACTTAAAGTAGTTAGTCATTAAGGTAATCACGCGTTTATCTCCGGTGGCTGTATAATACTGTTGAAGGGCTTTCAACATTACCATTTTCGGCCACCAGTCTTCGCGATCCCCCTGCTGCGTTCCCGGAATCTTTTCGTAACCTGCGGGCAAAGGTCTTGGGCCGAAATAACCATCATCGCGTTGATTTCTTATACTCCATTCTATCCACGTCTGCACCTTTGCCTTTAGCCCCTGGTCATCCAACATATACGCGAGCGGTACAAGGCCATCAATCCAATAGGGACCGCGCTCCCATCCGTCGCCCCTTCCACCCAGCCATCCATTATCCGGGCCGCAGACAACACTATAGATACTGTCCAACTTTCCTGTTAGCCCACTCCGTTGTCTCAAGAGCATTTCCAGCAACATGCCTTTCGGTTTAATGGTGCCTAACGGCAAAGCGGTGTAGGGCTGAGCCAACAACGGTGGTTGATTGGTCACATAATGGGTATTTCTATGCTCCTGTGCATAGCCAAGGCAGGTTATCGCTAATATTACTGCTGTGATGAGGTGTCTTCTGATAATCATACCGGCATGCTTTAATGATCAACCAAATCCTGAACCCTTACTCCAAGGGCTGAATTTAAAGATACTTAAATTTTGAAACGAGGTTCCAACCTCACGATCACGGACTGTGTCCTATGAGAAATCCGTGCAGAATTAACAATTGGTTAACCGACGGCCTGCAAAGCTTGAAACCGTCTTCCTTATATTGAGATAAAAACATGAAGCAACGAGCGAGACTTGCGCTGGCATTGATGGTAATCGCGCTTTTTGCCTGCGTCGTGGAACCTCCGTTCGCTCCCGAATTCCCTGTGGGCGAAGTGGAAGGATATCGGCCTGTATATGCTACTCCCGATCAGAGGGGAATTGTTTTTACAACCCGCAGGGAACTCCGCAATCCTGGCAAGATCTATAGCATTGCAAACTATCTCCTGATCAATGAAAAGTATGAAGGCATCCACGTATTCGACAACAGTAACCCATCGACGCCAATTCCACTCGGCTTTCTGAAGATTGTGGGCAACACAGAAATGGCTGTGAGGAACAAAGTTTTATATGTCGACCATTTGACGGACCTCGTAGCGCTGAATGTCGGCGATTGGAACAATATTCAGGAAGTCAGCCGCATGGAAAAGGAATTTTTAAGTCAGCAAATTCCACCGGGCCAGGGTCGATACTTTGAATGTGCCGATGAATCGAAAGGGATTGTGATCGGGTGGGAACTGGCGACAATTAAGAATCCAAAATGTTTCCGTTGATATGCGTTTAACTGTAGGACTAATACTGTTCCTGGCTGCCGGCGCTTTTTCCTGTGAAGACTCCGACGGAAATACTGCAGATTCCCTTCAGGGACAGGGCGGATCACTGGCGAGGTTCGCTGTCACTGACAACTATTTATATTCTGTCGATAACGAATCACTGAACGTCTACCAGATCCTGCAGGACGGTTCCCTTGGAAAACTGAATACCTCATTGCTGGGGCCGGGAGTTGAAACCATCTTTGCAAGAGATAAATGGCTTTATATCGGCAAGAATGACGCAATGATCATCTATGATGTTACAACTCCTTCCAATCCCCGGTTTGTTTCGTCCTATTCCCATTTTGTTGCATGCGATCCTGTAGTTGTTCAGGATACGCTGGCGTTTGTCACGTTAAGAACCAGCGCCTGCCGGGCCTCCACTGTTAACACACTTGACATCATCAATATTAAGAACCCTCAAAGTCCGGAACTGCTCAGTAATTATTCTTTGGAGTCACCTTATGGTCTGGGCGTTGATGGCCCTCTGCTATTTGTCTGCGAAGGCGACCATGGTTTAAAAGTTCTCGATGTCAGTGACCCCTTCGACGCCGTAATGATCAAAAGTTATCCTGAACTACATGCATACGACGTCATCCCCAATGGAGGGGTGTTAATCCTGACAGGGAATGATGGAATTGTACAATACGACTACAGTGATAATTCGGCGATCACCAAATTAAGTACCATTCCCGTCCAGCGATGAACGTCATAATGATAAGGTCCGGGTTATTATCTTTTGGAATGTGCGCCAGCATGTTCGTTAGCGCGCAATTCAGCACAACCATTGCGCCGCCCAACCTAGCCGTTAAGTTGAGCGTGCCCCACTTATTTTATTTTTATCCCTCCGTGCAAATCGGGCTGGAGCACAAGCTGTTAAAAAATATCAATTTGCAATACGACCTGGGTTGGGTATTTAATGTCAATTCGAACGATTCGGA